>JBIKYI010000064.1:0-8986 GCA_044355355.1 Limnothrix sp.
CTAAATATACTGCCTCGATTAGTTCGGATGGAACCATGAGGTTATGGTCTCTTGAGAGTGACCTCGTACAATCTATTAATAACCAAACTTTTCAATGGACTGGGAATTCTCAATGGAGTGAAGACCGGCATTTATTTGTGAGCCATGTTAAAGGAGGAACATTGCAATTGCACCCAATGGCAATTAGTACTGATCCCCAAAAAATACAAACTATTCTCTCCCAGACAGAAGGAAATGTGAGTTGGAATATGACTGATGATGCCCAAACTATTGTCATCACAAGTAATAAAGCTCAGGGTAGTTGGTCTGTTGACGATTCTTCATGGCATTCAGTACAGGTTTGGCATCCCAATAGCAATCAACCCAAAACGATCATTCCTAAATCTCAAAATAAAGCTGGTTATGTTGAATCTCAACTGAGTCCCGATGGACAAATGCTCTTAACCACTACTTGGCAGGATAGCGAGACAAGTTCATTGCGGCTATGGAGTATAGAAGGAAAACTGATTGAAACATTACTACCAGAAGGAAGTCAACTGACGAATTATTCAGCAGTTCAATGGGTTAATAATGGGCAAAATATTGTAACGATCGAGAAGAACAAGGTGAAACTTTGGGATAACAAGGGCAAGCTTGTTACAACTTTAATTGATGAAAGTGACACATCTGATCAAGATTCATTATCATTTCAGGTTACTTCTAATCCAAAAGGCGATCGCCTAGTAACCTATCTCCGCAAGACGGGACAATATAATGATGCGGTTCAATTATGGGATATGCAAGGCAAGTTAATCAAAACACTGATTGACCAATACAATATTGCGGAAGACGATTATGATTCGGGAGTTTATATTCAATTTGGCGCAAATAACTCTCTTATCTTAGTATCAGATTATCGCAAAGCTAAAAATGCTTTTGATATGAAGGTTCAGGCATGGACAAAAAATGGTGAATTAGTTCAGTGGGAAGAAAATGGAAAGAAAACAACGACTGTAATTGATGTAAAAAATGCTAATCCCAACACTCTTCCTTCTGCTCGAATTTCTGGTGAGAATAGAGAAAAAGTATTTACCTCAGAAACTGGGGCATCACTCAAAATCTGGGACTTTAAAGACAATTTATTGAGCCTTTCAAAAGAACTCCCTACCAATATTCAAAAAACACCAAACTTTACTTCACTCAGTCCAGATGGCAAAACTTTAGCGATTCAATCAATACTAGATTCTAAAACCATTTACTTATGGGATTTGTCTACTGAAAAACTAAGAGAAAAGCTATTCAATGGCTCATCAGGGAACTCTGACTGGAGCTTGGACAGTCAAAACTTTGCCACTGGCAGCAAGGATGGTACGGTACAAATCTGGAACCGCGAATCTAACAGCATAACCGAATTAAACAATCTTGGGTCTGCTGTGCAGGGTCTTCGTTTTAGTGCAGATAATTCTGTTTTAGCTACCGCTGATGCAGATCAGATTGTGCTCTATGACTTAAAGAAGGTAGACAGTTGGGAGAAAGTTCTGAAGGAAAGCTGTGATTGGATGGCAGATTATCTCAAGGGTGATAGTAAGCCAACAGAGGAAGCAACAGCGAAAGAAGAAGCAAAAAATCTCTGCCAAAAATATGGAACAAATTAATCCCACAAGAGAAAAAACAAAATCATACGTCGAGCATGACATTGTTATCTTGCGCCTACTGTTCAGATCTGCTCTTTTGCCTAATTCCCTTCAGACAGCAGATCTGCCAAACCCTGAGGCACAAGTCTGATGTTACGCGTTCTTATCTCTTGCAGCGATCGCCACTTAGCTACGAACCCGGCATCGCATCCCATCTCGTAGCATTGAATTTCCTCCCGTTCATACAGTTCGCTGTCCTTGAACCTAGCATCGTAGATAAAGACAACTTCATGTCCCTGCACACCCTCACAGATGAAGATATTCTCCAACACACCTATCAATTCTAGTCCTTCGACTTCAGCACCTATCTCCTCCTGAATCTCACGCAGCATGGCATCCCGGCTAGGTTCACCGAACTCGATGCCCCCACCCAAGGGGCGACAGTAATAATCCCCCTTCACCGAGTCATAACTTTCCGATACCAAGATGCGATCGCCATCACGAAACAAGCAGAGAACAATCGGGCGAATACCTGTCTTATCCATATCAATATTTCCACTTCTATAATCTTTTTTCTATTAGCATTTACTGCCACATCGGAAACCTTTGAATCAGACTTAAATAAATAGGAATACCGACGACAATATTAAACGGAAATGTAATCGCCAATGCCATAGAAATATAAAGACTAGGATTCGCTTCTGGTACAGTCATCCGCATGGCGGCAGGCACAGCAATATAGGACGCACTCGCACAGAGCACGGCGAATAATAACGCATTACCCGTAGACATCCCAATTAAGGCGGCGATCGCAATACCCATGACAGCATTAAACATCGGCATAAACACAGAAAAACCGACTAAAAACCAACCTCCTTTTTTGAGATCTTGAATCCTCCGAGCGGCAACAATTCCCATATCTAAAAGGAAAAAAGTTAACGCTCCATAGAAAATTTCACTAGTAAAAGGTTCGATTTTATGCCAACCTTCATCACCCGTTAATGTACCAATAATTAAACTACCAATCAGTAGAAAAACAGAACCATTTAAAAATGCTTCCTGCAACACTTCTCCCCAAGCAAACTCTTTTGTTTCTGATTCCTCTTCTCCTAGGTTTTTACTATTCCCCTGGGACGAGCGAACTAACACCAAACCGACAATAATTGCCGGAGATTCCATCAGGGCAAGGGCTGCCACCATGTGACCATCAAAGGGAATATTAATGCGGTTTAAAAAGGAACTCGCCGTAATAAAAGTCACTGCGGAAATAGAACCATAGGTCGCGGCGATCGCCGCAGCATTATACTTATCCAACTTCAGTCGCAGAATGAAAAAAGAATAAATGGGCACAACGGCAGCCATCACAATCGCGGCAATGAGTGTTAACGCTACTTGAAAATCAATGCCACTTTCATGGATCTCATGTCCCCCCTTAAAGCCAATGGCTAACAACAAATAAAGGGAAAAGAGTTTGGGAAGAGGACTCGGAATTTCAAGGTCGGACTTACAAAAAACAGCCGCTCCACCCAAGAAGAAAAACATAATAGGTGGTGTGAGTAAATTTGAGAGGATGAGACTTGTGTTCATGGGATATGCAACGAACCATTCTGTTCTTTACTTTAGTGTAGATTTCAACATAGATAACAAACTAGATAGCAAATTAAAATGGTATTTTTATCTCCTCGTTGAATAATTCATTGTATCGATCATAAAGTCAAAAACTTTGTAAAACTTTAAGCGAATAATTTTTCTGGAAATTAAATTATCCTAATGGAGAATAGTGACTTGCATTAGTAAACTTTTGTTGCCCCAATATTGCTCTAAGTATAGAGAGGATTTTAATTGTGATGAATGTAGTCAAACGTATTGAAATTATCGCAATTGAACATGAAATGCCGCGAATTTTAAAGGCTTTGGATCAGGTGGGTGTGCCCGGTTATACCGTTATTCGTAATGTCACAGGAAAAACACCGGGTTCGACCATTGATAATGATCTAACTTTTGTGGGTTTGGGAAATGTGTATGTGATTTGTTTTTGTCAGGAAGATATATTGCAAAAGGTGGCGACGGCAATTACGCCATTGCTCAACAAATTCGGTGGGGTTTGTTATGTTTCTGAGGCGATCGCCCTGGGCATTACCCATTCTTGGTCAGCAGAAGATTCAGTGAGTTAATGGTGTAGAGAGTTGGGGCGATCGCCAAAAAACAAAGCTGAGTATTAATGGACATAATTAAGTGAGATAAAAATTGCAACGATTTTTTAATTTTTTCAAGATAAGCTTAAAATCTGAGTTTAGAATTAAGTTCTGAATTTATAGTTTTTGACTTCAGTTTTTGCCATCTAGTGTCTTGAATCAGCCCATCATAAAAGGATAGCCAGATGCCTCCAGCAGCCAGAATTTCAGACATGCATGTATGCCCGATGGTGACAGGGATTGTGCCCCACGTGGGCGGTCCCCTTCTACCACCCGGCAAACCCACAGTTTTGATTGGTGGCTTACCCGCAGCAACGGTAGGCAATATGTGTACCTGTGTGGGACCTCCAGATACTGTTGTGAAAGGCTCAGCAACAGTTTTAATTAATAATATGCCCGCCGCACGGATGGGGGACTCCACCGCCCATGGAGGAACGATTGTTTTGGGTTGTTTTACTGTATTAATCGGTGGGTGATTGTTGTATTTATTAGCATTTAATTAATGATCTAATTAACGATTTTATTTCACAAAGAAGGCGATCATTTTCTGGCTTGTCCAGTTGGCGATCGCCTTTTATTTTGCTATGTCTCTTCATCTGAGAATCGAAATAAAGAGATAGCAATGATTTCATAAAAGTAATAAATATAATAAAAGTCATCTGTTTAATCCCTTCAGTCAAGAAGTAAATCAAAATAATTTAAAATTATGATTGAACTTTTCAAGTAATCTTTGGCATAAAATTTGTTATGGAAAACATCTTGGCACAGTTTTCTGGTGGAGCGGTCAATTATGCTTACGGCATCCTCAGTCCGGTCGGCTTCGGTCGAAAAACCACCTTAAAACTCACTGAAACGAGAGTTGTTGAGACTACTAAAAAATTTATTTCTAGCCGTTACTGCGAAATACGCGTCTCCCGTATTGACTCAGCAGAAATCGTTGAGCAAGGTATGCCTTGGTTGATTGTTTTAGGCTGTATGACAATTGCCCTATATGGATTAGGATTGATTTTCTTCACCCTCTATTTCTTTATTAAAAATAAATACTTACTCATCCATAGCGGCAACAATACAATAGCTGTTGAAATTTACAAAACAAAAGATTTAGCTATAGCTGGAAATTTTATTCAGAAAGTTCTTGATCATGCTGAATTGATCTCAGTAAATTCCAGGATGACCACGGCAGTCTGAGTAAAAAAATGTCTCTTTTTATTCAGAAAAATTGAATATACAACATCATCTATCATTCAAAAGAGTGACGGTATGTTAGGATATTTTTGAGAATCTTCTATGATTAAATATCTCATATTCAAGTAATATTTTTTATCGAGGACTCTATGGCAAAAAATCATGCGATCATCTATTTAGTCGGGATTTCTCTAGTTAATCTCTGCTTCTTGACAATTCCTGGCATCGCGCAACCCTCAAATCATCTCAAAGCTGAAGCAACCTTCCAAGGCAATCCAACAAGTCCAAGTGCTGATCTGTCAGTCACAAAACAAAGACGACGCAGACAAAGATCGACACCGAGTACCTCTAATACGAATACGAATAATTTAGCAGCAGAGATGTTGAATGTTCACAATAAATATCGTTCAGCGTTAGGTATTCCTGGTGTAACTTGGTCGAATACCTTAGCGAATCATGCTCAACAATGGGCGAATTATCTAGCTAATAGCCAAACATTTGAACATAGCCAAGACACTGGGGAAGGAGAAAACCTTTGGATGGGGACATCCGGCTATTTTTCCTATAGCCAAATGGCAGAAAGTTGGGCTTCAGAAAAACAATATTTCCGCTATGGAACTTTTCCCCATGTGAGCACTACAGGTCGCTGGTTTGATGTCGGACATTATACCCAAATGATCTGGCAGAATACGACTGAAATTGGTTGTGCTGTGGCGACAGGTGGCGGGAATGATATTTTAGTTTGCCGTTATAATCCTCCGGGGAATTATCAAGGACAAAGCCCCTATTAAGACCGATGAAAAATAGTCTAAACAATCTATCCCCCTTAGTCAGGGGGACTAGCGAGATCGACTAAATCTGGCATAAATTCCTGAAACCAAGCTTCTAATTCCGTGATGGCTTCAAAGGTAAATAGGCGATCGCCCAATAGTTCTAATTGCTCGAAATTTAATGCTCGAATCTTTGGCTCAAACATCGCAAAACCATGTGGAAAGCGTTGCTGAATAAACCGCAACATTAACTTACAAGCTTCCGCCTGCTGTCCTGCTTGTCGTCCTTCCTGCCGTCCCTGAGCCAAGCCCTGTTCTAAACCTCGTTCTAAGCCTTTCTCCAGTCCCTCTTCCATCCAAGAGGTAACAATTGTGAGAACCCGTTGTCCTTCCTGAGGTTGAACCTGTTGTAATTCCCGATCAAAAACCTGTTGTTCTGCCATATTTAACCTCAGATAACTATCCACAAAACCCGATAACAAGTGAATTCTTGCCGAATCTAAACTGAGTGTGACGATCATGCGTAAACATTCTAACTTGACCCTTGGGCGATCGCCTGGGGCAAAATTCATTTTCGCCATTAATGCGGCTGCGACGGGGTTTGGTTGTCGCAAAAAATCCCGCCAATTTAACCGATTGAGTTGGATGGTCTGGAAGGAAAAATGTAACACCTCACGGAAGGGAAAGCCCAGGCTAAATTGATCTGGCTCTGGACGTTGGGGGCGATCGTAGGAAAAAAGGGCGATGGGATAAATGGGCAACCGATATTTTTCATAGAGCCGCGCAAAATAAAGGAACATACGCTCACTGAAATCATTTTGGGCAGAAGATTGATTTTCCACATGGACGAGGAAACAAGTGTCCTGTCCCTGAAAATTGAGCTTGGCGACAATATCCACATTCCGTCGCGTCTGCCCCTCCAAATCATTAAAAACCTCTTGGGTGAGAAAGACTAAAGAGTCCCGCTCTGCCGTTGCCCAGACTTCCGGCGCAAACAGTTCCAGAAACTCCCAGAAAAATGTGGTGAGCAGTTCCTTAAACAGTAAATCATGATCGATGGGAGCTGGTGTCATAATGCCTACAATAACAGGCGATCGCCCTTATTTTTCCAGAGCTTTCTCCAGATGTTTTGATCAGAGGATCTTGAGTTGCAAACGACTTTGACTAATATGGGCAGCGAGGCGAATGGCTTCCTTGGTGCTGGTGGGGTTGGCGATCGCCTGTCCAGCAATATCAAACGCTGTGCCATGGTCGGGGGAAGTGCGAATAAAAGGTAAACCGATGGTGGTATTAATCGCATAGTCAAACGCCATGAGCTTCACAGGGATCAGCCCCTGGTCGTGGTAGAGGGCGAGATATGCATCGGCGGCGGGGACAAATTCGGGTTTGCCATACCAAGCTTTACCCGCCTTAACCCACATGGTATCGGGGGGATAGAGTCCGCTGAGGGTTGCCTGGGGATATTTGCTCCGAGCAGTTTCTAGCCACTCATTCAGCCAATCCTGTTCTTCGCTGCCGAGTTGTCCATTTTCGCCGCTGTGGGGATTCAGTCCGGCGATCGCCACCTGGGGATGGGTTAAACCAAAATCCTGCTCTAAGGACTCCAACAATAAACCGAGTTTGAGATCCATTAATTCCGGCGTGAGGGTTTTCGGGACATCGGCTAAGGGAATATGGGTCGTCGCCAATAATGTCCGCAATGACCAACCCGTGTAGGGCGATCGCCCGATAAACGCCATGCCATAGCGGGAGGTATTCGTTTGCCGCGCCAAAACCTCCGTCTGCCCAGGAAAATGATGACCTGCCGCTTTCCAGCAAGACTTTGCAATGGGAGCCGTGACAATGCCCGTAAATTTGCCTGCCAACGTCGCGGCGATCGCCCCCTGCAAATACTGAAACCCCAAATCCCCCGTCAGTGCCGAACCCTGTCCCCAGCGAATTTCCCCCGCAATATCTCCCACCGGATCGAAAATATCCAGGTCTGCCGGATCCCGCAGTGGCTCAGCCGTCCGTTGACGCAGTTCCCCATAGGCTCGCTCCAGTAACCCACGGTTGCCCACAATCGTCATGGCACAAAGATCGGCGATCGCCCGATCCGCCAGCGCTTTTAATAAAACTTCCGAGCCAATACCCGCCGGATCACCGACCGTTAACGCAAGATGAGGTTGCATAGATTGTTCCAAAGATGTTGCCAAAAAATCTGAGGTCAGCCATTGTCACACAAAAAAAACAGGGGCGCATCCTTATCGGCGATCGCCCCCATTCGTCTTTCACTAATTTATTACCATCACAAGCGTAATTATTCAGCCTTCGGTTCAAACTTCAAAGACACAGAATTAATACAATAGCGTTGTCCTGTGGGTGGCGGCCCATCATTAAACACATGACCCAAATGGGCATCACACTTCGAACAGAGCACCTCAGTCCGCTTCATGAAAAAGCTAAAATCAGATTTTTCCGTAATGTTTTCCGCCGCAATCGGTTGCCAATAGCTCGGCCAACCCGTCCCAGAATTAAACTTTGTCTCCGACGTAAACAAAGGATTGCCACAACAAACACAGTTGTAAGTGCCCTCCCCCTTGAAATCATGGTATTCCCCAGTAAATGCCCGTTCCGTGCCATGCTTGCGGGCTACTTTGTAGGCTTCCGGAGACAGTTGAGCTTGCCACTCAGCATCGGTTTTAATGATTTTTTCAGTCATAGCAACGTTGCGATCGCCAATGGATCATTCAAAAATAAATGGACAGATCCCTATCGTAACAAGATCATCGAGGGGACGGTCAGAGGAATGAAGGTGAGCTGACAACCTTCCTGGTAATCCTGGTAATAGGTAAGGCTTGAGCTATACTCAGCAAAGAATTTAGATAATTCCATGGATTATTCTAAGTTCAATCATTTTGAGGAGAAAATATCATAATGCGATGTGCAATCATTAGCCGGGCGGGTCAGACCTTGGCGCGAGGCAAGTTGATATTATCACCCGTTGCCAATCAGCAATTACGTTTAGATCTTGTGACCGACCGGGGACGTTACCTGGAGGGGGGACTGGTGGCAGCAGATGGAGATATGACCGATGCGAGTTTGGAGTTATCCCGGAAGTTTTATGATGTCTGGGGTATGAGTGATCTTCAACTCCATGTGACCCTGCGTTAAGGGCTGCGGCAAGTGATCAATTGTGCCTATTTGTAGTGTGGTGACTCAATCGTTTGCTGTATTCCTGCGA
>JBIKYI010000085.1:0-8373 GCA_044355355.1 Limnothrix sp.
CATCAAGGTTTTGATGAATGATGTGATTACAGAAGGTGTATTAACTCGCCATCGCTATCAACTAATTTGCGGACTGCTCCGGGATGGGAACCTCTGCCGAGAGGAACAAATGTGGCTGGAACGCCTTTGTGACAAGGTTTCCCGTAATCTCCTGCCGCTAGTCGATCAAACGGATTACTAACTCTGACGCAAAATGTAACGAATTGCAAAGTATAATAAAAAGCATCATTTTTCGTTAATGTTTTTTAGAGTAGGAAGCCCTTCACCATGCGTGTTGCGATCGCCGGAGCCGGACTAGCAGGATTATCCTGTGCTAAATACCTAGTCGATGCAGGACATACCCCCATCGTCCTAGAGAGAAGAGATGTACTCGGAGGCAAAGTCGCCGCATGGAAAGACAAAGATGGAGACTGGTACGAAACCGGACTACACATCTTTTTTGGCGCTTACCCCAACATGCTCCAACTCTTCAAAGAATTAGACATCGAAGATCGCCTGCAATGGAAAGAGCACACCATGATCTTCAACCAACCCGACGCACCCGGAACCTATTCCCGTTTCGATTTTCCCGACCTGCCAGCCCCCGTTAACGGCGTGTTTGCCATTCTCCGCAACAACGACATGCTGACCTGGGAAGAAAAAATCAAATTCGGCATTGGTCTCATCCCCGCAATGCTTCAAGGACAGAGCTACGTCGAAGAAATGGACAAATACTCCTGGTCAGAGTGGATGCAGAAGCAAGGCATCCCCGAACGAGTCGAAAAAGAAGTCTTTATCGCCATGTCCAAGGCATTGAACTTCATTAACCCCGACGAAATCTCTGCCACCATTCTCCTCACCGCCCTAAACCGCTTCCTCCAGGAAAAGAACGGTTCCAAAATGGCATTCCTCGACGGTTCACCCACCGAACGTCTGTGCCAACCCCTCGTTGATTACATTACCGAGCGCGGCGGCGAAGTCCACCTAGAGCGACCACTCAAGGAAATTGTGCTCAACGCTGACAACACCGTCAAAGGCTTTTTATTAAGGGGCTTAAATGGTGCAGAAGACGAATTTTTCACTGCCGATGCCTATGTTTCCGCGATGCCCGTCGATCCCTTCAAGGTGATGTTGCCCCCCGCCTGGAAAGAACAGCCCTTTTTCCAGAAACTAGATGGTCTAGAGGGCGTTCCCGTCATTAACCTGCATATGTGGTTTGACCGGAAACTCACCGATGTTGATCATCTCCTCTTCTCGCGATCGCCTCTGTTGAGCGTCTATGCAGACATGAGCAATACCTGCCGGGGTTATTACAGCGACAAATCCATGCTTGAACTTGTTCTCGCGCCAGCCAAAGACTGGATCACCAAATCCGACGAAGAAATTATCGCCGCAACCATGGAAGAATTAAAACAACTCTTCCCCGACGATTTCACCGGCGAAGACCAAGCCCAATTGCTCAAATACCATGTCGTCAAAACGCCCCGGTCAGTCTATAAATCGACCCCAGGGCGGCAAGAATTTCGCCCCACCCAAGAAACACCTATTGCCAACTTCTTCCTGACGGGGGATTATACAATGCAGCGTTATTTGGCGAGTATGGAAGGAGCTGTCCTTTCCGGTAAGCTCACAGCCCAGGCTGTAACCAAGGCTGCCGAAACGACATTGGCTCGCGATGCCGCTGCTGTATCCGTTGTCGCCTAGAACATCCCCAGGAAATGCCCTAGCCATAACACCTAATGCATTTCCCATTTGAGTCGTACAATGCGACAATCGTTATGGCTTTTTTTTGCCCACGGGGAGTTTTGAGAAACGCTCCCCAGACACTTCGCCCGCAACGCATGCTGCAATTGTCTAGACTTCAAAACTACCCCCAAACAGCTTCGTCATTTGTCTCCTGTGCAGAGGCTTATGAATATTGTCGTACCATTACGGCGAAGTATTCGAAGACCTTTTACCTTGGCACATTACTGATGCCGAAGGAGAAACGAGAGGCTATCTGGGCGATTTATGTGTGGTGTCGTCGCACTGATGAACTGGTCGATGGACCGGAGGCAGTTAATACCACGCCGGAGACTTTGGATCAGTGGGAAAAGGATTTGGAGTCGGTGTTTGCCGGTCAACCGATCGCCGATCCTGATGTGGCTCTGGTGGATAGTTTAAATCGCTTTCCGTTGGACATTCAGCCCTTCCGCGACATGATTGCCGGGCAACGGATGGATCTCTACCGTAGCCGTTACGAAACCTTCGAGGATCTCAAGCTGTACTGCTATCGCGTCGCTGGCACTGTGGGCTTGATGTCCGGTGCAGTCATGGGTTTAGAGAAGCCGAATAGTCTTGCCCCCTGGCAAAAAGCGCAAGTCTCCCTCCCAGTAGAAGAGGCAGTGGCTCTGGGGATTGCCAATCAGTTGACGAATATTTTGCGGGATGTGGGTGAGGATCGGGGTCGAGGTCGCGTATATCTGCCCCTTGAGGACTTGGAAAGGTTTAATTATTCAGAGAAGGAATTGTTTGCGGGGGTCATCGATGAACGTTGGCGATCGCTGATGAAGTTTCAGATCCAACGTGCGCGGGAATATTATCAAATGGCAGAACGGGGCATTCGCGCCCTACATCCCGATGCCCGGTGGCCCGTCTGGTCAGCCCTGATGCTGTACCAAGGTATTTTGGATGTCATCGAGCAAAATGACTATGACGTATTTAACCGTCGCGCCTATGTACCGACGGCAAAAAAAATGATTTACTTGCCGATCGCCTGGTTACGCTCACAGGTACTTTAGATCGCTAGATCATCATTTTAAATTTGTTCAATTTGATTGAATTTCACTAGATTTATCGATTGTGATTAAATCTTGAACCCCATCCAGAGACTGGGGTACTTTAGCTATTGTGCAAAAAGTTTGATTACGCCATCAAACTTTTAATCTGGTCAACAAACTCTTGGTGATCCACCACAGGCTTGGAGATATAGCCATCTGCACCACTACGGGCAAGAAAAGCCTCGCGATCGCCCTGCATGGCGTGGGCAGTGACGAGCACAACCGGAATCTTTTGGGTCTGGGGATCCGCCTTGAGCAGTTGGGTGATGCGAATACCATCCACCGATTCCCCCTCGTAGGTACTATCCGTTAGGGAGACATCCATCACAATGGCATCCACTTCCCCCTGGTTTGCCATGCTTAAAATCTGGTCAACATCCTCAGAGCAAACCACATCAAACTTGCCGCGCTTGGTCAAAATCTTTGTGAATACACGGATATTAATTGGATCGTCTTCCACAATCAAGACCGTCGCCATTACTAGTATTCTCCCTTCGTATATCGTCGTTAATGTAGATGCAATTCGCTTTATATAAGCAATATCTTGTCATAAGAGAAAGCTTTTCTGTTGGTGGCGATCGCCCCTAGATCCGCCAATTACTTACGTAGAGATTACTTCAATGGTTTTTAAAGAGTTGGTAAAGATGATCGCTGAATTCACCATTTCCTGACAAATCTCCGGGTCAAGGGAAGGGCGATCGCCAGAAATAACCGCCCCATGGTAATCTAAAGCAATAGAATAGTACAAAAGAACTAAATAAGCTGTTTTTTTGCCTTTTCTCAGTAAATCCCCTTATCGTGAGAAAGATGCTGGTAGTTGTAAAGATTTAAAGATCGACAGTATATTCCTTGGAAACAGCGTCCCATCCCTATTGTCCAATCCGCATAAATTCATGGCACAACAACTTGATCTGCTCCAAACCGGTCACATTATTCCGACAGCCCTCCATACAGAAATGGAGCAATCCTATTTGGAATATGCCATGAGCGTGATTGTGGGGCGAGCGTTGCCAGATGTGCGGGATGGCTTAAAACCAGTACATCGGCGAATTCTCTATGCCATGTATGAATTGGGCTTAAGTCCGGATCGACCCTACAGAAAATGTGCCAGGGTGGTGGGGGATGTGCTGGGTAAATATCATCCCCATGGCGATCAGTCAGTCTATGATGCCTTGGTTCGGTTAGTACAGGATTTTTCCACGCGCTATCCCCTCTTGGCGGGACATGGCAATTTTGGCTCCATTGATAATGATCCCCCTGCGGCAATGCGTTATACGGAGACCCGGTTAGCGCCCCTCAGTTTTGAGGCGATGCTGGATCAGATCGGTGAGGAGACGGTTGATTTTACGGATAATTTTGATGCGTCCCAGCAGGAACCTGTGGTGTTACCTGTGCAGTTGCCCATCATTTTGTTAAATGGTTCTTCTGGCATTGCGGTGGGTATGGCAACAAATATGCCGCCCCATAATCTGGGGGAAGTGGTGGATGGTTTGGTGGCGTTGATTGATAACCCGGAGCTAACGGATGAGAAGCTTTGGGATTATATTCCTGCACCAGATTTTCCGACGGGGGGAGAAATTACGGAGTTGGAGGGGGTACGTCAAGCTTACAAAACGGGGCGTGGCACGATTCCAGTACGGGGGATTGTGCATCTAGAAGTGTTGCAGGTAGGGAAAAAACGCAAACGGGATATTAATGCGCTGGTAGTGACGGAGTTGCCTTATCAGGTGAATAAGGCGGCTTGGATCGAGAAGATTGCGGAGTTGGTGAATGATGGCAAGATTGTGGGGATCTCTGATATTCGGGATGAGAGCGATCGCCAGGGTATGCGGGTGGTGATTGAGTTAAAGCGGGATACCACGCCGGAAAAGGTGCTGCAAACGCTCTATAAGAAAACGGCGTTAAAGTCGAATTTTGGGGTGATTCTGTTGTCGTTAGTGGATGGTCAACCCCGTGAGTTGTCTTTAAAGCAAATTTTGGCGGAATTTCTGAAGTTTCGCGAAGCTACGGTCACGCGTCAATATGGAAATGAGTTGGAGCAGAAGGAAGCCCGTCGCCATGCGGTGGAGGGGTTGTTAACGGCGCTGGGAAATCTGGATCTGGTGGTTGATATTTTGCGGAATGCTCCAGATGGCACGACGGCAAAACAGCGTTTTCAGGAGGCGTTGGCGTTAAGTGATAGTCAGTCGGATTCGATTTTGGCAATGCCGATGCGTCGTTTAACGGGTTTAGAGCGGCAAAAATTGGAGCAGGAATTTGCGGAATTAGAGCAGGAAATTGCACGGTTGAATAAGTTACTCAGCGATCGCCATGAATTACTCAAATCTCTTAAACGGGATCTGCGTTCGCTCAAACGTAAATTTGCGGATCCGCGTCGGACTCGTTTACCGGAATTGACGGCGATCGCCCCGGCACAGCCAGAGACAGCAACAGATGCAGCCGAGCCGGACGAAACAGCAACCATCGAAGCGACAGATGAGGAAACGCCGAAGAAAAAGCGCCGTAAAAAGGTGAGTGAACCAACGACATCTCTACTCACTCTCTTGCCGCAGCAGTCGGAAACCTCCCATGTAGCGATCGCCTCGACAGGAGAGATCTATTGGGGCAATGAAGATGCGGGCATGACCAATGAAGATACGCTGCTCTATCAGGAACAGATTGGCTCCCAGACGAATTTGATTGTTTGTACCGACCAGGGTAAAGCCTATCCTGTGGCGATCGCCGACCTGCCCTACCACGAGCAACGGGACAAACCCAGCCTTAGCGATCTTTTACCTGACCATGCCCAGCGGGATCAGCACCAGCCCATTACCCAATTTATGTTGCCCGCTAATTTGGAAGGGCTAGATTTATTACTGCTCACCAGCCAGGGCAAAATTAAACGCCTTGCTGCGAGCGAACTGAGTGATTTTACGAGTCGTGGTCTGAGTCTGATTAAGCTTAAGGATGATGATCGCCTACAGTTTGCCTTCTTTGTCGAGCCGAATGACCATGTGGCGATCGCCGTCAGTAGTGGGCGAGTTTTACATTTGCCCATTAGCCAAGCGGAAATCCCCGTCCAAGGGCGCACCTCCCAGGGGAATCAAGCCCTAAAACTACGCTTTAACGAAAAAATTGTCGGTTGCGTTCCCTTCCAGCGGGAAGGCGAATTATATCTCATGTCTGAGGAAGGCTATGGCAAACGTATTGATGTGCAAGGTTTGCGGTTAGGTCGTCGGGGTGATATGGGCAACCATGTGATGCGCTTTGAGTCAAAAACAGATTTACTCTTACGGCTGTTTAGTCCCCTGAAAAATACAGCTTTTTGGGCAGTAGATACTGCGGGTAACGAGCAAATTCTCCCCCTCGATAAATTTCCCCTCGAAAGCAAAGATAGCAGTGGTCGTCAACTCATTAAACTCCCTAAGGGCGATCGCCTGGTGCGTTGTCATCTGGCTCACCAACAGAGTCCATAAAAACAGAATCATCCCCAGGATCGCCAATACAGCCAATAAAAAAGAGGGGATATAAATCCCCCCCTTTCTGGTTTTGCTTGAGCTTGTTCGTTAGCATCTTATTGCGTTTTTTCAGTTGCCGTAGACGGGCAGAACCGCCTTTGCCTTTATCGTTGCGACCCCGACGGCGGGGACTTTCCCAGCTTTTAATGCGCATTGGTCACTAAATTTAGTTCGACACTTTCAAGTTAACACAAATTTTTCGGTTGGTTGTCGGATCAATGATGTGCAGCAAACCGCAAAATCGATCAAAGAGCCTCAAAAATTCCCCCTATGATAGAGCTTGACCCTAGCCCAAATAAGTCCATGCTGCGATCGCCCTTCCGCAAGATCACCACATTTCTCCTGGTGTATTACGCCTACATGCTGGAGTACAGAGCAGAACTTTTTTTCTGGGTTCTATCCGGTTCCTTTCCGATTATCCTCCTGGGAGTCTGGACAGAAGCCGCCAGCCAAGTCACCATGGCACTTTCCGCCACAGACTTTGCCCGCTATTTCATCACCGTCTTCGTCGTCCGTCAGCTCACCCTTGTATGGGTCATCTGGGAATTTGAAAAAGAAGTCTCCCAAGGCAAACTTTCCTTTGCCCTCCTCCAACCGATCGACCCCGTGTGGCGACACCTCGCGAGCCATGTATCCGAACGCTTTGCCCGTCTCCCCTTCTCCATCGCACTCGTCGCACTATTCTTCTGGCTCTACCCAGATGCCTTCTGGTTACCCAGTTTGCCCACCTTTCTGCTCTTCCTCCTGGTCACGGCGATCGCCTTCTTTACCCGCTTCCTTATGCAATACACCTTCGCCATGGCAGCCTTTTGGGTCGAAAAAGTGAGTGCCACCGAACAAATTTGGTTTTTGTTTTACGTCTTCCTCTCCGGCTACATCGCCCCCCTCGAAACCTTCCCGCCCCTCATCCGCGAAATTGCCCTACTGACCCCCTTCCCCTACTTCATTTACTTCCCCGCCGCCATCCTCATCGGTCTTCCCTTCAGACTCTGGCAAGGATTACTTGTCATGCTCGTCTGGAGCTTACTGTTCTACATCATCAACCGCTATCTCTGGCGCAAAGGACTACGCCACTACTCCGGCATGGGCGCTTAACCAGCTTTAACTTTTATTGAGTTTTATTTGCAAAAGTAAAGTCAATTCCTAAAATGATTGCAACATTTATTGCAACATTTATTGCAATATTTAAGTTACGACATTCAATTACAACATTAAAAAATTTTATTACCGGGACTAAATTTAATGGCTTACCAAACCAAAGACGAAGACGGCAAACTCAATAACTTTGCCATCGAACCCACAATGTACCAATCAGAAACCACAACCACCGATGATCAAAAAAACCTGGTGCTCATTGGTGCGCTAGGAGGGGTGTTAGTCATTGCCCTCGTCGCTGTAACGTTTTTGATCTCTGGTGGTGCTTAACATCCTTTATCTGAAAATAGAGAGATAGACTGTACTTGTCATAACTCAATCACATTGTGAGGATATGATCATGACAGACGGTCTATTGGTATTGCAAATTATCGGCGTTGTTACCATTGCAGTTATTGTACTGACACCAATTTTGTGTTGGGTTCTGCCCCATCAGTCCTATGCTTAACGTATACCTAGCAATGCGCTAAATAAGACATAGCAGGATGGGTTTGTTTTGATAACTGTTTGATGATTTTTGATATTGAATATCTCAGGCATTTGATGCTAACTTGTTCCACTCTAATTTCAAGCATTTTTAAGCAAAACAATTAAGCAAAACAAACTAACAAAAAAATTATCTTGATCAATGGGAGCGATTCACACGTTCCTTTTTTTGTCTTGAGTTTTTCTTGTTACCTGGGGATGAGAATTTGCCCCTACATTTATCCCGATAGATATGCCTTTAGAATGCAGGGGCAAAAGCTTAGACCGAATCTGAATGTTTATGAATTGATCGATTCCTGTACCCAGCAGCAATACAGTTGATTGTTTTTGTCCTTGAGCCAATGGGCGGCTAGGTGGGTTTGTGGCTTAGGTTGTTGGTCGTACAGGGAACAGTAGGGAGCACTTTTGATTGTGGGGAGGGGGGTTGCCGTTTTCAT
>JBIKYI010000066.1:0-8919 GCA_044355355.1 Limnothrix sp.
AGATGCTAAAATGGGTGTAACTCATAGGGATTTCTTATTGTTTTACTTAACATCAGAATATCCTTATAAGTCCCTCTTCAGAAAGACCCTAGGTGTTGCACTTCAAATTTGAATTGGCGAAGAAATAATAATGAGAGCTAGTACGACTATTGCCATTAATAAACTTTGCAACCAAGTTTTGAGTACATTAATAAAAGTAGTCTTTTTCTCAAAATCAGATAGCATTATATTTAAATATTTTTCGCCTATTTCATCTAGTTGATGCACTGTTTTTTTGAGATTAATATAAATGGCATTGCTTGTTTCTCGGTATTGAATTTCAGCATTTCTGAGATCAACTATAGTTTTAAGATCTAATTGATTAAAAGTTCGATAAATTTGCTGGTGGCGACTATCTAGTGTTTCTTTTTCTAAATTTTTGGTAAAAGCTTGAATATTGACAAAGACTTTGGCAATCTTCTGCTTGTTTCCTGCTGTTTCGAGGAAAGTTTGGGGCGTATATTCCAGTTTTTCAATAAAATCAAAGAAGAGTTGTAGATCCTTATTTAAAGTGGCTACCTGTTTTAGTTGGCGAGGGCTAGTGCTGATATTGGGGTTGGAGAGGCGATGATAAATTTCACCATGAACGATATCCACGACTTGATAAATTTGATCATGAATGCGTTGAAATTCCTGCTCAGTATCGAAGGCGGCGGAGATGAGTTGTACACTCAGCTGGGCTTCGGAGCGAATTTGTTGACTTAAAAATAAAATGTCGAGTAATTGGCTAGCGGTACTATGACCTTGGCGGGATAATTCATTAGTGGTTTTTTCGAGAGTGAGTAGTTCATCGTCCATGGTGTTATAGATCCTCTGGAGGGATTCTTTGCCACTCACTTCAAACAGTTGGGTTGTACTGGAGACAATGCTGGGGACAATGTGGGTTATTTGATCAACGTTTCTAATGTTATGGAGATCGCCTGCGACAAATTGATTAATATTGGCTTGTAAAATGCTGATCGCCGCGAGGGAAACAAATGCAACTAGTAACAATACGGCAATCGTAATTCCAAAGGCAACGGTAATTCTAGACTTGATTGTGTAGAACGACATTAGGTTATGCCAAGGAAATTTTGCCATGTCATTTTTTCCACTCTGTTAGGTATTTTTGGCGGTAAGCAGGATTCGGTTCAAAAAAGTTTTGCTCATTAAGGAGGGGGTCAATGTTGCTTTGGGTAACGGTATAGGGGGGATTCACGTAACCGCTGGGGGCTTTGCCGGACATAAGGCGTTGTAGTTCGTCGATCACTTGCCAGCCGTGCAGAAGTAGGGGTTCGGCGACGGAGGCGTATTGAAAGCTGTGATATTTGATGCGGAGGAGGGCGGAGGGACTGCCATCACCAGCGGAAATGTTTTTGGGGGGGAGCTGATCGCCTTCGATAAGTTCGCGGATGGCATGGTCAAAGTAGAGGTCATTAATGGCAAGGGAATGGGTCCAGCGATCGCCATATTGTTTGAGGAAGGAACTGATGGCAGGAGGGGTCAGGGTTGCGGCATCACCGAGGGCAATATCAGCAATCTGCAAAATGTCACAGGTAGGACAGGTTTTTTCGAGGGTTTGTTGCATCAGGGTCGATTTTTCCCAAGCAATGCCAATGCGGCTATCGGTAAAAATAATCACGCCTGCTCTGGCTCCCTTGGCGGGTTGAACTTCGGCGGCGGCGGCGATCGCCACTTCTCTGGAATCCGTCGTCACATTCACCTGAACAGGCGTATTGGGCACTGCCCCCGGATAGGGCGCGACATGCCAACCGACTACCGGAATGCCTCGCTCTTGGAGGGCGGCTAAAAAATCAGGAATAACCTTCACATCCGTACCGACAATCGCCACGCCATCAGGTTGTCGCTGCAAAATAGTTTGAGTTTGTTCCTCCCGTTGTTGGCGATCGCTACTGGCATCGAACACCATCATCTGCCACGGTGTATGGTTGACTGCCTCCGCCATGCCGATTGTTACCCCCAGAATGCCGCCATTCCGTAGATCCTCCGCCAACACAGCAATCTTTTTCGGTTGCTGGATACTCTGCACTGTCCTAGGGTTCAACCAACTTGTCACCCAAACCGTCAGCAGAATCATCACACTGCCCAAGACAATTATCAACAAGCGTTTGCGAACCATTACATCATCAGGGAACAGGTATCAGTGATCAGACATTCAGACCGTCAATGCTAGGGTAGATATTGGCTTATGCTGGATGGGCTATTCTGAATCATGCCAGAGGTAATGAACGATGATCGTTAAATATTAAATATTGGCGATCGCCACCGATAAACCCCGTTAATCTAGAGATTGTTCCAGACCGGATGTTCAAATAGAGCCGTAATCATCTTCGCCCCACGCAACTGATTTGACGTAGGCATATGTCCTAGAGGTGCATCTAAACTCCAGACAAAGCCCCCCGGATAACGCGCCCAAGTACGACCACTGCGCCAAGCGATTTTATCCCAGAGCAAATTAAAATCCTTACCCAGAGAGAGCCACAACTTGCGTTGCACCGAGAAACCAAACTTGCCGCCCGAATAGACCCGCCACAATAAATCCAACATTAGTAAATCTGCCGCCGGAAAACGTTCCACCTCAGAGAAATACAACCATTTCCGCTGGGTCGCCGTCCCACCAGCCAACTCACACATTTTTTGGATCGTTAAAATATCCGCCTCCAAAAACTCTTCCGCGATCAACTTATCCTGAATAATCTGATAATCGATCCCCTTGGCAGAAGTTAATTCAACCACCCCTTCCGGAAATTCCTGCTGCAAAAATAGCAAATTGTCAGAAGTTTCATTCTGGTGCAAAACTTGACAGATACGACCCATCACAGGGGTTGGCTCCTGCTCCTGTTGAGATAGCAAATATTCCCGCAAACACTGGAAGCCGATATCACCCTTCTCCGCGATCAAAGGGATCTGTTCTAATTGTTTCTTGGCTGTCAGAGCAGAGAAATCTTGCAGTAGATCGCTGGTTGCCTCCATGTAAATCGGTTCTCCCTAGGGTCAGTTCAGTAAATAGTGCAGTCAATAGTTCGGTCAATCATGTGCCATGGCGATCGCAGCAATGGTCAGACGACGATGGGCGATCGCCTCCGAACTAATAAAAATCACCATCAAACCAGACTATCACAGGACACTGTTGGAAATATTGACTGTTCTTGAAGAATCTTTTTAAGCAGAGTTTTTTTCAGCCCAGTCTTGTCCCATCTAGTTTCCAGACCAACCACAACAATCGACCTTAATTTCCAGGTATGTCCGTCGCCGCATCCTGAGGAGCCTCATAACCATGCTCATAGGCAAAACGCACCAATTGCGCCCGATTGTCCAACTCCAATTTCCCCAAAATATTACTGAGATGAGTTTGCACGGTCCTTGGACTAATAAACAAATTCTCACTAATCTGCTTATTCGTTAAACCCTGCACCACCTCCCAAAAAACCCTAATTTCCGCAGGCGTTAACGGCAGAGGTTCCGGCTCCGGCTTCACCTCCTGGGTCAAAACAGGCTCAGCATTCCGCACCCCAGCCGACTTAATCAAACGCACAATTTCCGCATGAATCTGCTGCGTCCGCTCCAACTGCCGCTCAATCTTCGCCAACAGCTCCTGCATCTCAAAGGGCTTTGTCACATAATCATCCGCCCCCGAAGAATGTCCCTGGAGCCTATCCTCCAACTCATCCTGCCCCGACAAAAAGATAAAAGGAACCAACTGCCCCGAAGGTTTCGCCCGCAATTGACGACAAAACTCAAACCCATTCATCGAAGGCATGTTGACATCAGAAACAATCACATCCGGCTGATAAGCTTCCCAAGCCTGGAGTGCCACATCCCCCGAAACAGCGACTTCAACCTGATAACCATGTTGAGCTAAGAAATTCTCTAGAATTCTTCTGAGGATAGGGTCATCATCTACGACTAAAATTCGTTTCATTATGTTTGTCGCCGCAATCACTTCTAAAAATAGCTTGTCAATAGATCTGCTAAACAACAAAAGTTAAGCACAAGTCTGTCCTTTACAGCTTACTGTTTTTCCATAGAATACTGAGTAGATTCCTGGAAAAAAGTAAAAAAGATCAGTATTTATCCAAACAACAGCCACTAAACATCGCCAATGCTTTCGTGAGTTTTCACAAATGTTACAGACCCACAGGGATTTTACGGTATTATCCCTTGGTTATTGTCTCAACGTCTCTCCCATTTAGCGGAAGAAGCTCGGCGCTCAGGGTTCCAGGGAAAGCCAGGGCAAGTGAAATAACAGTACAAAAATACTTTTTTTGGGGTTTAAGAGACTTCACTACCCCATGCCACTTTACGGAGCAATTTACGAATTAAACTCTTTGCCTCGAAATCAGACTAGAATTCTAACCTAGGGTTGTGTAACGAAACTACAAAATTATTTACAATTTTTTGTAAACTATGAAGATATTATTCGCCCTTGGTCTACTGCCGACCACACCACGGGATTGCTAGGAGGTCACCGTTTGTTTATGAAATTCAATCTTAAACCGGAAGAATATTTGTTATGGGGGCATGCCGTGTCGATGGCGTTTGGTCTGGCGGGCTTGTTGCTCGTGTTGCCGAATGCTGATTTCCTTGCAAATTTGCCTGAGTTTGGCAAGGTTGCCTTTCGGCTATCCATGGCGAACGGTGGCGTGATGTATATGCTGCTGGGGATGTTGGCGGTCACGATCTATGGTTACCGTACTCTTGGGGCAAAGTATTTGATTTCGTTCTTGGTGCCGGCGCTGTTGGTTTCTGTTTCTGCGGAGCTAATGGGCACGAGTACAGGTTTCCCGTTTGGGGCGTATCACTACACGACGGGTTTGGGTTATAAGATCGCGGGTCTTGTACCGTTTACGATTCCATTGTCTTGGTTCTATTTAGGTTTTAGTAGTTTTTTGATTGCCCGTGTGGGTCTGCTGAAGTATGGTCTACCGCGTTGGGCTTATTCTCTCGCGGCGATCGCCCTGGGTTCTTTATTGTTAACTTCCTGGGATTTCGTCTTAGATCCGGGCATGAGCCAAACTGCCGTGCCCTTCTGGGAATGGGAAGCAGTAGGACCTTTCTTTGGGATGCCCTATGAGAATTTTTCCGGTTGGTTTGGCACGGGCACGATTTTTATGGGGATTGCGACCCTCTTCTGGGGCGATGCCAACCTTGATCTTTCCCGCGAACAATTGAAACTGCCCTTCTTCATGTATCTGTGCAATTTTGCCTTTGCCACTGGCATGAGTCTTGGGGGCGGCATTGTGGGACCATTACCTTTAGGGGTTGTACTCGGTTTAATACCTGTGGTTGCCCTTTATTACAGTATTCCAAAGGCGAGTGAGCAAACCATTGAAGTCTCTGACACTGATGCGGCGGCACAATCGAAGAAAATTCCGCTAGTTGCGGGTCGTTAGGTGGATTTTTGAGCTAACTGTTTAGCTAAGTCTTTGGCTAATTTGTCAGATAAGATCGCCCCCAGATATATTGGGGGTTTTTTGTTGGTATTTAGGGTTTATTAGGGAGTCAGTAAGTGATGGATTGGTTCACGGCGGCGGGCATTGGTGGTTTTTGTTTGTTGATGTTGGTGGTGCAGGGTAGTGCTGCTCTGATTGTGCTGTCTCGTTTCGCCAAGGGAGCAGTACGTCGTCCACCGCTAAAGCCAAAGCCTTCTAATTCTGACAATCTCGCCTCAGTAACGGTTGTTGTGCCGACATTGAATGAAGTGGCAAGGATTCAGCCCTGTTTAGATGGTTTGAGTCAGCAAAGTTATGAGGTGCGGGAAATTTTGATTGTGGATAGTAATTCCACGGATGGCACGCGGGACAAGGTTTTGCAGATGGCGACGAGGGATCCGCGTTTCCGGTTGTTGACGGATGATCCTTTGCCCCAGGGCTGGGTGGGTAGACCTTGGGCACTTAATTGGGGCTTTGAGCAGGGTGCGCCGGAAAGCACTTGGTTTTTAGGGGTTGATGCGGATACGGAACCTCAGCGGGGCATGATTGCGAGTGCGATTCAGGCGGCAGAGGAGGAGGGTTTTGATTTGGTGTCGTTGTCGCCGCAGTTTATTTTGCAATATCCGGGGGAATGGTGGTTACAGCCAGCGTTGTTGATGACGTTGTTGTTTCGGTTTGATGTGGCAGGGATTCGCAAGCCGGATCAGGATAATGTGATGGCGAATGGTCAATGTTTTCTCTGTCGTCGGGAGGCTTTAGTTAAGGTTGGGGGCTATCGTTCGGCGGCGGGTTCGTTTTGTGATGATGTGACTTTGGCGCGAAATATTGCGAAGGCGGGTTATCGGGTGGGTTTTCTCGATGGGGCGAAGGTGATTAAGGTGCGGATGTATGAGGGGTTCTGGGAAACTTGGCGGGAATGGGGGCGATCGCTGGATCTGAAGGATGCGACCTCGGTGGGGGAATTGCAGGGGCAACTGTGGCTATTAAGTATGGTGCAGGGACTGCCTTTATTCGCTTGTCTGGGCTTGGGTTGGTTGAAAATTTCAGGGATAGATAATGTATTTTTGTCGGGTTTACTTGGGCTAAATATCTTTCTCTTGGTCGTGCGGTTTGCGATGTTGTTGGCAATTTCTGGTTCCTACGATCGCCGTTACAAAAATCTCAATTCCCTGTTCTTTTGGTTATCACCCTTCGCCGACCCTTTGGCTGTGTTTCGTATTTTCCTGTCTGCGAGTCGTAAACCAAAGTCTTGGCGAGGGAGGAGTTACGACTAGAGAATTGACGCTCATTGCATCAATATTTATGGCACGATGGGATTAATTCACTCCAGCCAAATTACTTTTAAAAATTAGTCAACAATTAGTTTTTTATTGATCTTTATTTAGGGTTTGATTATGACGACTCCTCAGTTTGCTGCCTATGGTTCTTGGCGATCGCCGATCACTTCTGACCTGATTGTGTCGAGTAGTATCGGTTTAGGCGCGGTGGCATGGGCTGGCGGCAATCTCTATTGGTTAGAGGGTCGCCCCCAGGAAAAGGGTCGTAATGTGCTGGTGAGGCGCAATGCTGACGGGACGGAGCAGGAGATTACACCGCCGGAATTTAATGTGCGCACCAGGGTGCATGAGTATGGTGGTGGGGCTTTTTTGATTACGGAAGCGGAAACGGTTTATTTTGCCAATGATGGCGATCGCCGTGTTTATGTACAGCCAAAAGATGCTAATCCAGTCGTTTTAACGCCAGAAAATCAACGTCGTTATGCTGATTTTATTTTAGATACTAAACATCATCGCCTGATTTGTGTGAGTGAAGATCATGAAGGGGCAGGACATGAACCTCGCAATGAAATTGTTACCATTAATCTCGATTCTGGTGAGATTCAGACGTTAGTTTCTGGCAATGATTTTTATACATCGCCCCGTTTATCTCCCGATGGTCAAACATTGGCTTGGGTGAGTTGGGATCACCCCGATATGCCTTGGGATAATTCACAACTTTGGACGGCAACACTTCAAGCGGATGGCACTTTAGGGGAGAAAAAATTAATTGCTGGCGGTACAGAAGAATCCATTGTTGAACCCCGTTGGTCACCGGATGACATTTTATATTTCAGTAGCGATCGCCAGGGCTATTGGAATTTTTATCGATTGGTGAATGGCGAGGTGGCAGCGGTTTACCCTGCCGAGGCTGAATTTGGTTATCCCCATTGGGTGTTTGGGGAATCAATTTTAGGTTTTGCTGATGCGCAAACATTAGTTTGTACCTATAACGATCATGGCACTTGGAAGCTAGCGAAAATTAATGCTGTCACCCAAGAATTGACCTCTATTCCTGTGCCCTATAGCAGCATTAGTTATTTACAGATTGACGGTCAAAAAGTTGCTTTTATCGGCGGTTCTGCTACTCTCCCCACAGCAATTGTTACCCTCGACTTAAGTACGGGTGAAACTCAACGAATTAAGGAAGCAAGTACGTTAAAAGTTGACCAAGGGTATCTCTCGGAACCCCAACCAATTGAATTTCCCACTGCCAATGGTTTAACCGCCCACGCTTGGTATTACCCACCGAAAAATCAAGATTTTCAAGGCTTAGAAAATACTGCGCCACCTCTGTTAGTAAAAAGTCATGGTGGTCCCACGGCAATGGCATCGGCAAGTTTAAGTTTGCGCATCCAATATTGGACAAGTCGGGGCTTTGCTTTTGTGGATGTGAATTACGGCGGCAGTACGGGTTACGGTCGTCAATATCACCAACGTTTGGATGGGAATTGGGGCATTGTCGATGTGCAGGATTGCGTCAATGTCGCCCAATATTTAGTTGCTCAAGGTTTAGCCGATGCCGATAAATTGGCGATCGCCGGGGGGAGTGCCGGGGGCTATACAACCTTAGCTGCATTAACTTTTTACGATGTCTTTAAGGCAGGGGCAAGCTATTACGGCATCTCAGATTTAGAAGTTCTCGCCACAGATACCCACAAATTTGAAGCCCGTTATCTTGATCGTTTGATTGGTAAATATCCCGAAGAAAAAGAAAAGTATATCGAGCGATCGCCGATTCATTTCACCGAAAAATTAGCCTGTCCTGCCATCTTTTTCCAAGGTCTAGAAGATCAAGTTGTGCCGCCAAACCAAGCAGAAATGATGGTGGCAGCGATTAAAGCCAAAGGTTTACCCGTCGCCTATGTACCTTTTGCTAGGGAGCAACATGGATTTCGCCAAGCCGAGAATATCAAAAAAGCCCTAGACAGCGAGTTTTATTTCTACGCCAAAGTGTTTGGTTTTCCCCCCGCCGAAACCCTAGAATCGGTTGAAATTATTAATCCGCCAATTCAAATTTGAAGTGCAACAGGTTCTGATGATGACAGCAAGAATACTTCACTCGGAGTGCGATAGTCAAGCGATTTTCTTGGTCGATTATTAATTAAATCTACCACCTTATTCAACTCCTC
>JBIKYI010000204.1:0-5835 GCA_044355355.1 Limnothrix sp.
GATCCCCAATGGTTATTGGCTTGTCTTGATGCTGGAGCCACAGACCTCGGCGGCATTGTACCCAAGGATGAGGTCAATCCCACTTACCATCACCTTGAATTGGCTGCCCTCACGCAACTATTAGCCGAAACAGGTCGCGAATTACGCCCCCGCTTGGCAGTTTATCCCCAATATGACCAGTGGCTTTCCCCCCAAGTTCAGGGCGTGGTACACACTCTACGGCGTAAATCTTGGAGTTAATGCCGTCCTAACGCACATCATAGTTAGCCGTTATGGGCCATTGAATAGTAGTGTCCTGAGCGAGTTGATGGGCAATTTGTGACGCGCCGAAACGATTAAGGTGGCTGGGATCAGAGAAAAATTTATAGCGCTGTTGCCAATATTTATCGTTGACGAAATCCCGGAACACCAGATGATTTTGGGTGGAGAGTTGATCCATGTAATTGCGGAATTTGGTTTCATATTCCTGGCGGACTGGATCAAGATATTGGTCGGTGAGGGGCTGATTAATCACCACTAACTTGACGTTGTTGGCATTGAGATAACTAAGTAGTTCCGTAAAGGATTTGTGCTGTGCGCCGTCGAGGGTAAATTCGGCATAGTCGTTATCGTAATAGCCTGTCACGCGGGGATGGTAGCGGTAATAATAGTCGGGTTCAAATTGCCGCGAGAGGGCGAGAAATCCGTCTAGGTTAATGGTTTCTCCTTCAACATCTAGGCTATTGGCTGCGGTGTCATCGTTTTCCTGTGCTGCGTCGGCGATCGCCCCATGGGCAGGTTCGAGAATCTCAAATTCGGGCAGAATCGTTTCTAAGATAGCCGTTTTGAACGTATCGCGCTGATCATAAACCACGGACAAGTCAGCTAAGAGTTGGTTGGCGGTTTGATTGAGATTAAATGCCGAGGGTTTAGGGGTTTCTGGATTATTGGCGATCGCCCCTGCCTGGGTTGCGAATAGATTGGGGAACGTGCCCTCCTGCAATTGCTGGAACCCTTGCGACTTGAGAATGATATCAAAGGTAATATCCTTGCGACCACTATTAAAAGCCCGTGACCCATCCGCCCAAATAATCAATTGCGGCAATTGCTCCGCAGGAATCACTTGTCGGAGCAGAAAATCAAAAACCTGTACCGTTGCGCCATTTAAGCCAAAATTAAAAATATCGAGTTTGGGGTAACCCCGTTCAACAAGGGCAGCTTGCAGAGCGAAGGGATCCAGCCCCCGCAATGCCCGTGAACTACCGACAATCAGAATATCCGGCACGCCCACTTCCTGGACGCGTTTTTGGTACAGTGCCAATTTTTCATCCAACATGGGACTGTTAAAGGTCGGATGCTCCACCTTCTCCGGGGGGGTGATCGCCTTAGGCGCAGTCGTAAGCATTGCCAAACTTGCCTGGGGAACCAAAGACAATTCCGTCATGCCCACTTCCGTAAAGCTGGTCTTATCCTGGGTCGCAAATTCTGACTTTTGCAATGCCAAGTCCGGTAGATCTTCCGGTTCCGTAGTCACCGTTTGGGCGAGGGCAATATCCAAAGCCGATGCCTCTGCTGGGGTTGCCGTGGCGGAGAGAGTTCGTTGCATCCATTGTCCGGCTAACCAATCCACCTGTACCGTTAACAGCATCCCCAGGAAACCCCAAACCAATGCTACTCGCACCCCCTTATCGGTCATTAGGGGCGAGTTAGAGGGCTGTTGATATTGCTTGCTTAGGACGGGACTGGCTACAGTTTGCTCTGGTGTCCAGAGTTTGGTGGCACAGAGAATCGTGCGGAGGGTGAGGCTTAATTCTTCGAGAACAGAGGGGGATGGCTGCAATTTGAGTTCATCGGGGTCGATCGCCGTGGTGGCATCGATTAACTCCCGTTGTGCCAATTGGTGGGTTTTCTGGTTGTTCTGGAAAGCGGGGGGGATTTCAATCAGATCAATTCGCTGTTGCCAAACGGCTTTAGCCTGTCCAGAGCGTCTGCCGTAGAGACGGATGCCAGTGAAGCGATCGCTATCGAGTTCTTTAAAGAAGGGAATGAGGGTTTCTACAGTTTGATCCTTGGTCGGACAGGCGATCGCTTCGGTCATCACATGGAGGATTTTCCCCTTAGTGAACAATTTGACGCGGATACCGCCCGTTGCCAGACGTTCAGACAAATGGGGATTTAATAACCGTTGCAACAAAAATAACAGGGCATCCAGATTGCCATTGCGTGCCAAATCGTGGGGGGGGATTTGCAGCTTGGGCATGGACTGGGCGGCAAGGGGTAACCATTCCACCCACATCGGCGCAGAGTTATCGCTAATCGTGCCGTAGATGGTGGCAGAGCTTAACCCTTGGGGGGCAAGATCTTCCAAGATCGGAATGGCGACCTTGAGGACGGTTTGTTTAGTAAGAACTTCCACCTCAACGGGATCGATCGGATAACAAAAAATATGGAGGGTGTCTTTTTTATGGGTGACCTTAACGGCGATACCATGGGCAACCATGCCTTGGTTCAGGAGGTGGGCGATCGTCTGTTCATCTCCCCAGCGTCCCCATTCCCGCAGCATGGTTTGGGGGGGAGTCAGGTCAACCCAGAGGAGCCATTCGGGTTTTTGTTCCCCACGAATTTGACAACGGATCACGCCGTCCCGCAAACCTTGAATTTCTAATTCCCGGAGTTCTTGGACGAGGGGTTCCGTCAGGAGGGCATATTCCGGGCTATAGTCGCACTGGCAGGTAATCCAGAGACGTTTTGAGGCGGGTTCGCTCTCGGTGGCAGGGGTTTCCTGGACGGTGGCTTGGATGCCGATGCCGAGGTGACTAAAACAATCACTCAAGTAACGGGCGATCGCCTCCGGTGCACCAGAACGCGCCAAACTCTGATAGGTCACTAGGAGTTGATCTTCATCATTGGGAAGAATCGCATCCGCCTGGTTGAGTTGTTCCAATAAATTGATCGAACTGACCCAAAGACTACTTTGGTTATCCTTTAAACGACCATAGACAATCAAACGATAAATGGGATCAGTCGGCTCCGGAGTCAGCAAGAGTAACGGGGGCTGACAATGGCGCATGGAGCGCGTGACTGCCTCAACAATTTCATCCTTGTCCGTCGGGCAGTTGGTTTCGCAGAGCAAGTGGAGGGTATTGCCCCGTAACCGAACCCGCAGGTGAACATGACTACCCAGGGGAATCGCTTGACGCACAGCTTCATGGAGCCAAGGCGCGAGGCGGGGACGGCTGGATTTTCGTTGGGACACGTTCACCATGGGTTCTCAGGGCTGGTTTGGTTTAGGGTCAGTTGGTTAGCAGGTTAACTACAATTATGGGTTGCACTTAACATGAATTGCATAGTAATTGCAACTTAAAGATAAACGAAAGCGAAAAAAAATTGTGCTGGATATGTGCTGGATAATTGTACTAGGCAGAAATCCACCGTTACGATGGACATGCTTTATTGTCTGGAGTGTAGATGAAAGTACAATCGCCAATTTCACCCAAATATGTTTTGAGTATACTTGCTCCTTCCTATCTCGCCACCCATCAGTGGGGAAAAAGTGTTGCTGATACCTTGGTGAGCCTTGGCTGTTGGAGTGAGGAAATTTTTCGGGGCGATCGCCTACCTCTGCTTCCATTTCCAGATCCCGCCAATCCGGATCACAACCCAGCAGAAGAAACCGACAAGTCAACAAAATTTTCCTAGTCCTAGATGTTTGCATATATATTGGCAAACAGTATAAACACCAAAGGCGATCGCAGAGAGTATTCTGCCGCACTACCCGGATCGAACCTTTCCCCTTACAATCGACTAGATTTACCTCCATTCAGAATCAATCATCCTAGCCATAGACTGCCGAACACCATGAATCAAGTCATGCATCCCCCCAGCGCCGAAGCCGATGTACTTTCCTCCTCACAATCCCTTCTGCGACATCGCCTCACCATGGTGGAAGACATTTGGCAGAAAGTCTTGCAAAAAGAATGCGGTCAAACCCTGGTAAAACAACTGGAACGCCTACGGTCAAGCCGTGCCGCCGACGGTCGTCTCGCCGATTTTTCCCTAGAGGAAGTCTCCCACCTGATCGAAAGCTTAGATCTGGAAGAAGCTATTCGTGCTGCCCGTGCCTTCGCTCTGTATTTCCAGCTCATTAACAGCGTTGAACAACATTATGAACAGCGGGAGCAACAGCTTTTCCGGCGCATGATTAACAGTTCCGAGGGGTTGCAAAACGGCAGTAGCACCATTGAGATCGGTCCCACCCAAGCGGGTACATTTAGTTGGCTCTTCCCCTACCTTAAACGCCAAAATATGCCTCCTCAAAAGATTCAACGCCTTCTGAATCAGTTGGATATTCGACTGGTGTTTACTGCTCACCCCACGGAGATTGTGCGGCATACCATTCGCAATAAGCAACGTCGCATCGCGGGGATTTTGCGGGAACTCGATCGTACTAAAGAGGGAGTACAGGAGCTAGATCAGGCAGAATCATGGGAAGTTGACAATATTAAAGAGCAACTGACGGAGGAAATTCGTCTCTGGTGGCGCACTGATGAGTTGCACCAATTTAAGCCCCAGGTTTTGGATGAGGTGGATTATGCGTTGCACTATTTTGAGGAAGTATTGTTTGATATGCTGCCGGAATTGTCGGTACGGTTGCAGCAGGCGCTCAAGGTTTCTTTCCCGCGTCTAAAAACTCCGGCGAAGAATTTTTGTAATTTTGGCTCTTGGGTGGGGGGCGATCGCGATGGGAACCCTTCCGTAACTCCAGATGTGACTTGGCGGACGGCTTGTTACCAAAGGGGTTTGGTCTTAGAACGCTACATTGCTGCCACGGACGAACTGGCGGATGTACTGAGTTTGTCCTTGCACTGGAGTAATGTACTGCCGGATATTTTGGATTCCCTGGAGCAGGAACAGAACATTTTCCCTGACATTTACGAAACCTACGCCATTCGTTATCGCCAGGAACCCTATCGTCTCAAATTGGCTTATATTAAGCGTCGTTTGGAAAATACCCTGGAACGAAATCGCCGTCTGGCGGAGATGCCCGCTTGGCAGAATAAGGTGGAAGTGGCAGATGAGCGGGTCTATGCGACAGGTAAGGATTTCTTGGCTGATTTGACTTTGCTGCGGGACAGTTTAGTGCAGACGGATATTCAATGTGCGGCTCTGGACAAGTTGATTTGTCAGGTGGAGATTTTCGGGTTTGTGCTGACTCGCCTCGATTTTCGTCAGGAATCCACGCGCCACTCGGATACGATCGCCGAGATTGTGGAGTATTTGGGGGTGATGGATCGCTCCTATAACGATTTAACCGATGCGGAAAAGGTGGCATGGCTAGTGCAGGAGTTAAAAACTCGCCGTCCGCTGATTCCCAAGGAAATGACTTTTTCGGAACGGGCGATCGAAACGATCCAGACGCTGCAAGTTTTTTACCGCCTCCAGCAGGAATTTGGTTTGGGCATTTGTCAGACCTACATTATTAGTATGACCAATGAGGCGAGTGATGTCCTGGAGGTGATGTTATTGGCTCAGGAAGCGGGGTTGTATGATCCCGTGACGGGCATGACGACGATCCGCATTGCGCCTCTGTTTGAGACGGTGGATGACCTCCGCAATGCGCCGGGGATTATGCAGAGTTTGTTTGAAATTCCGCTGTATCGTTCCTGTTTGGCGGGGGGTTATGAGCCGCCCAAGGATGGCAATTTTGATGAGGTGTTTGGCGATCGCCTGTTACCCAATCTCCAGGAAATCATGCTGGGCTATTCCGACAGTAACAAGGATTCCGGCTTCCTGAGCAGTAACTGGGAAATTCACAAAGCCCAGAAGAATTTGCAACAGGTAGCGGATCCCTTCGGC
>JBIKYI010000503.1:0-3020 GCA_044355355.1 Limnothrix sp.
TGCGCATTTTCCATGGTCGGGGTGGCTCCGTGGGACGGGGTGGTGGGCCGGCTTACGCCGCAATTTTGGCACAACCCCCCAACACCATTAACGGTCGCATCAAAATCACTGAACAGGGGGAAGTGCTCGCCTCCAAGTATTCCCTGCCGGATCTCGCCCTGTATCACCTCGAAAGTGTATCCACTGCCGTCATCCAATCCAGTTTGTTAGTCAGTGGCTTTGATGACATTGCGCCTTGGAATCGCATTATGGAGGAACTGTCCCAGCGATCGCGCGCCGCTTACCGTTCCCTCATTTACGAAGAACCGGATTTCCTCGATTTCTTCATGGCAGTTACTCCCTTGCCAGAAATCAGTCAATTGCAGATCAGCTCCCGTCCTGCCCGCCGTAAAAAAGGGAATAACGATCTCGGCAGTCTCCGAGCCATTCCCTGGGTCTTTAGTTGGACACAAAGCCGTTTTCTGCTGCCTGCTTGGTATGGGGTCGGCACAGCTCTCCAAGAATTTTTCGAGCAGGATCCTAAGGAAAACCTGGAACTGATGCGTTATTTCTATTCCAAATGGCCCTTTTTCCGCATGGTGATCTCTAAAGTTGAGATGACCCTCTCGAAGGTGGATCTCCAGATGGCAAGTCACTATGTCCATGAGCTATCAGAGCCTGAGGATCATGAACGTTTTGAGCATATCCTGGCGAGAATTGCTGAGGAATTCCGACTCACAGAATCTCTCATTCTCCAGATTACTGAAAACGAAGCCCTCCTCGATGGCGATCGCCCCTTGCAACGCTCAGTCCAACTGCGCAACGGCACGATTGTCCCCCTCGGCTTCCTCCAGGTATCCCTACTCAAGCGTTTACGCCAATACACCCGCCAAACCCAAGCCAGCATCGTCCACTTCCGTTACAGCAAAGAAGAACTCCTACGGGGCGCACTCTTAACCATCAACGGCATCGCCGCCGGAATGCGCAACACAGGTTGATATCAGATATCAAGGCTAATACTAAGCTAAGACTAAAAATCACAAAAAAAAACCCACCGAAATGGATGGGGTCTTTCATTGATATAGAATTTGATTTTCTCAGTCAAACCCTAGTCTGAATCAGTGATCACTGTTTGCTTTACTGATGTCTGATATCTGAACATCTGATATCTGACTAATGGTATCTGACTAAAAAACTTGTTCAACTTCGGTGATTTCGGGAATATTTTCGCGGAGACGACGCTCGATACCCATGCGTAACGTCATGGCGGAGCTAGGACAAGAGCCACAAGCACCCTGAAGACGCAATTTGACAACGGGGCCATCGATTTCTACTAGTTCCACGTTGCCGCCGTCAGCCATGAGGTAGGGACGTAATTCGTTGAGGGTAGTTTCAACGTTTTCGGTGGTTAATGCTAATGCCATAGTTTTAGGAGTTTGATTTAATGGTTTGAATTAATTCACAATTTAGGTCTTAGTTTTATTATAAAGTTTCTAACTCATCCTTTTACAATCGTATGGGGGCGGCAAAAGCTTGATCGTAAAGTTCGGTGGGATAATTACGCAAATTAAGCCGTAATCAGCGAAAAAGAACTGTTGCCTGAGGGATATCAGGGGTAGTAGGGTAGTAAATTATGTCCAACGCTAACGATCTAAACTTACTCAATGACACCTCTGGTAATGCCCAGGGGGAGGCTGCTGCTGATTCTGAACAGAACAATGAACAGCAAAAAGTGGCTGAGATGCTGGCTTTTCTGGAGAATGAGGATAAAACCCAGAGGATGCTAGCGGCAAGGTATTTTTGTGATCATCGTGATGAACGGGCGATTCCCCAGTTGATCCATTTACTGCAAGCGGATCTCTGTCCTTTGACGCGGGTGAGTGCGGCTTATGCGTTGGGGCGCAATGCGAGTGAGCTGGCTGTCCCTGCTTTGATTGAGGTGTTAGCTCAGGATTGGAATGGTTATGTGCGTAAGGGGGTCGTCTGGGCGCTGGGTAATTGTGGCGATCGCCGTGCGGTTCTCCCCCTGATTAAGGCTTTAGAAACGGATATTTCGGCGGTACGACTCTGGGCAGCCAGTAGTTTGGCTCAGGTGGCAAAACGGGAATATGACGACATTATTAAATCTATTCCTCCACTGATTCGCGGTTTACGGCGGGACAAGATGGCGGCGGTGCGTAGTAATTGCGCTTGGTCGATGGGGCAGCTTTGCCGGGAAATGCCATCTAATGCCATCTATGGCACGGCGATCGATGCCCTCATTGAAGCTTTGGTCGAGGATAAAGATGTCGGGGTGAAGGAAGATGTGCGATCGGCATTGCTGCGGGTAGGCGATCCGAATGGCTTGCAAATGATTGAAGAGTTAGAATTAGAAGGCTTAATTTAACTTTACATTTCTCAATTTATTCCCCATCTATTCCCAAATTTGAATTCCTATGAATCGACCCCTAACGGTTGGCATTAGTGGTGCGTCGGGGCTGATTTATGCTGTGCGTACTTTGAAATATCTTTTAGAGGCTGACTTCACGGTAGATGTGGTCGCCTCGAAGGGGGCACATATGGTCTGGCAGGCGGAAAATAATATTTCCATGTCCCCTGATCCAGAACAGCAGGCAATTTTTTGGCGCGATCAAGCCGGGGTTTCAGAAAAAGGGATATTACGCTGTCACCGTTGGGGCGATGTTGGGGCAAGCATTGCGAGTGGTTCCTATCGCACCCAGGGAATGTTAGTAATTCCTTGTAGCATGAGTACTGTTGCGAAAATTGCCAATGGGTTAAGTTCTGACCTGTTAGAAAGGGCAGCGGATGTCTCGATCAAAGAAGGTCGCAAAGTAGTGATTGTGCCGAGGGAAACGCCTTTTAGTTTGATTCACCTCCGTAATTTAACCTCACTTGCAGAAGTTGGCGTTAAAGTTGTGCCAGCAATTCCCGCTTGGTATCATGATCCCCAAAGTATCGAAGATTTAGTGGATTTTGTGGTTGCCCGCGCTTTAGATCAATTTGAGATTGATTGTGTGCCCCTTAAGCGCTGGAAAGAAGAT
>JBIKYI010000070.1:0-8801 GCA_044355355.1 Limnothrix sp.
CCAGTGCGATCTTAATCGGGGCAAACCTCAAGGGGGCAAATTTAGCCAACGCGATTCTCCACGGCATTAATGCGACGGGCTGTGTGGCGGATGGGGCGGATTTTAGTAAGGCAAAGTTAAATAGTGCCAATATGACAAATGTGAAGTTGCGGGGGGCGAATTTACGGGAAGCTCAACTCGCCTGGACAACCTTGCGGGGGGCGGATTTGACGGAGGCGAAGTTATTTCGCACGAAGCTCTATTGGTCGAATTTCACAGGGGCGAATCTGACGCGCACGATGTTGATGGATGCGATGATGGATAAGGTGAATTTCCGTAGTGCAATTTTGGATGGCACGATTTTCCCGCAGGGGATGGATACGGTTGTGACGCGGTGAGGTTTGTTGGGATCGATTTTGGCTGGATGACTGGGGCGAGTGGTCTCTGTTGTCTGGATTTTCTGCCTGGAAATCATGCTCGTGGGCAGAATAAATTGGCGATCGCCACCTTTGATTTGATCCTTGATCCAGTGGAAATTGTGGATTGGGTGAATCAGGTTTTACCACTGGAAATGCCCGGTTTAGTGGCAGTGGATGCCCCGACGATTATCCCTAATACAACAGGCACAAGGTTACCCGATCGCCTCACCCATCAATATTTTGGGAAATATCATGCGGGTTGTTATCCTGCCAATTTAAATCGTCCCTTTGCGCCACGTACCACCCAATTGGGCTTAGATTTGGAAGCGGTGGGTTTTGTCCATGCGCCGGAGATCACGGCGAAACAAGATGGGCGCTATCAGATTGAAGTTTTTCCCCATCCCGCAATGGTGAATTTGTTTAATCTCGACCGCATTATTAAGTACAAAAAAGGTCGCTTGGGCGATCGCCGCCAAGAATTATTGCGCCTCGTCGCATATATTCAAACCCGCTTACCAGAGCTTGAACCTGCCCTCCAACTTGATTCTTCTTGGTATGCCTTAGTGAACCAGATTGCCGAGGCGAGAGGGAACGCCATGAAACAAATCGAAGATCGCCTTGATGCTTTAATTTGCGCCTATGTGGGAGCCTATTGGTGGTACTGGGGAGCAGAAAAAAATCAGACCCTCGGCGATCGCCAATCCGGTTACATTATCGTGCCTGCACCTGTTACGATGAATGGTCAGCAATCATTGTGAACTTTTAAAGTGAACTTTTAAAAAATTTTTCTTCTATAAATCTTTTTATCGACATGACAGTAATGGCAGAAGCTCCCCCGCAAGAAAAATTAAAGCAACGTGTCGTCTTCCCCTTCACCGCAGTGATCGGTCAAGATGAAATGAAGCTTGCCCTCAAACTCAACATCATTGACCCCAGCATTGGCGGCGTGATGATTATGGGCGATCGTGGTACAGGAAAATCCACCACAATTCGAGCCTTAGCCGACCTCCTGCCCGAAATTGAAGTGGTTGCCAACGATCCCTTCAATAGCGATCCCCACAACCCCGACCTGATGAGCGATGAAGTCCGTCGCAAAATTGATAATAACGAACCCATTGCGATCGCCCGCATGAAAGTGCCCATGATCGACCTGCCCCTAGGCGCAACCGAAGATCGCGTCTGCGGCACAATTGACATTGAAAAAGCCCTTTCTGACGGCGTGAAAGCCTTTGAACCCGGACTCCTCGCCAAAGCGAACCGGGGCGTTCTGTACGTCGATGAAGTTAACCTCCTCGATGATCACCTCGTTGATGTCCTCCTCGACTCCGCAGCAGGCGGCTGGAACACCGTTGAGCGGGAAGGCATTTCGATCCGTCACCCAGCCAATTTTGTCCTTGTCGGTTCCGGTAACCCCGAAGAAGGCGAATTACGTCCTCAATTACTAGACCGTTTCGGGATGCACGCCGAAATACGCACCGAACGCAACCCCGAACAGCGCGTACAAATCGTTGAACGTCGTTCAGCCTTTGACCAAAACCCCCATCAGTTCCTCGCGGAATACCAAGGGGAACAGGAAGCGGAACAGGCAAGACTCGTCAGAGCACAACAATTACTGCCCCAAGTCAACATTGATCGCGATCTCAAGGTCAAGATCTCCGAAGTTTGCTCCGAGGCGGATGTGGATGGACTCCGGGGTGATATCGTTACCAACCGCGCTGCCAAGGCGATCGCCGCCTACGAAGGTCGCACAGAGGTCACCGTTGATGATATCCGTCGGGTGGTTACCCTCTGTCTCCGTCACCGTCTCCGTAAAGATCCCCTCGAATCCATCGATTCCGGTTACAAAGTCCAAAAAATTGTTACCCGTGTCTTTGGTCTAGAGGAAGAAGTTTAAGTTGGAACCATAAGTTTGCAGCTTATGTGTGTAGATTGGGTGCAGAGATTAGTACAAAAATTTAGTTACTGTACCCAAAAATAAACCTTCAAAATGTTGGGAGTTACATCTCAGCATTTTTTTTTGCGAACCTCGACCCTAGAGATTTCCTAGGCTTACATCGACAAGGACTGGCGATCGCAGGTAGGATAATCATTAAGAAAAGTTGCGCAATATCAACGAAAATGTCCTATCGTTTCCCCAGGTTCTGTGGTTAATTCTGACAAGCTAGCTTTTAATAAGCCCCCTAAACTGTTACTCGCCCTCTGCTTAATTTTGGCGATCGTTGCTTCGGGTTTTGCTGGCGTTTATGCCTCGTCCCAGGTCAAGGGCGATCCTTACATCAGCCAAGTGCTCGCAATCCATGGTGATGCAACCCGTGGTAATGCCATTTTTCAGATTAACTGTGCAGGTTGCCATGGCTCGAAGGCAGATGGCAATGTGGGACCAAGTTTGTGGTCTGTGGCGCAACGCAAATCCGATAGTCGGCTGATTCAGCAGGTCATTAGTGGCAATACGCCGCCCATGCCGAAATTTCAACCAGCTCCCCAGGAAATGGCGGATTTGTTGAGTTATTTACATTCTCTCTAGATTTTTTAGCGAAACAATTAGGTAAGCAAGATGATACGTGCGATCGCCCTTGGTGCATTGTGGTTGGGATTTACGGGCTATGCTTTCATGTTTGCGCCACCGGAACAACCGGGGACTTTTGAGCTAATCCAGAGGCTTTCCATGGGCGACTGGGTAGGCATTAATCCCATTATCCCGGCGCTGTTTAATGTGATGGGCATTTTACCGACGATGTACGGTGCGATCCTGTTTCTGGATGGTCGGGGACAAAAATTACCTGCTTGGTTGTTTGCGTTTGGTAGTTTTTTGGTGGGGGCGTTTGCGTTGTTGCCCTATCTGGCTTTCCGGCGGGAAAATCGACAATTTCTAGGCAAAAAAAATTGGTGGCTCCGCTGGCAGGATTCACGTTTCCTAGGGGGCTTTTGTTTGATTGCCCTGGTGGGTTTGTTGGGCTATGGCATTACCCAAGGGGATTGGTCAGATTATTGGCAGCAATTCCAGGGCGATCGCTTTATCCATGTGATGAGTTTAGATTTTTGTGTGTTGTCGCTACTGTTGCCGACGGTGGTGAAGGATGATTTGGCGCGACGGGGTTTAGGTGATAAAACTTGGATCTTCTGGGCGATCGCCCTTACGCCTCCCCTCGGTACAGCGGTTTATCTCACATTGCGTCCCCCGACCATTGAAATGACTGAAACTGCCCCAGTAGAATTCAGCGAAGCGAAATAAGGGATGCAATAAATCATAAAAACACATGAAAACATTGGTGATTGGTGCGGGACGGGGCATTGGTTTGGAGTTTGTGCGGCAATATTTGGCAGAGGCTGATTGTGAGCAGGTGTTCGCCACATATCGCCAGATCTCGCCGGATCTAATTGAGTTACAGGCAAAATATCCCGATCAATTGCATCTGTTAGCGGTGAATATTACCGTAGAAGCGCAAATTGCCGAGGCGATCGCCACCATCCAAACCCACGCCAAAAACCTCGATGAAGTAGTGTACTGCGTTGGTTTGTTGCATAGTGATGAATTTCAACCCGAAAAAAGTTTACGGCACATCGAACCGGATAACCTCACCACCTATTTTCAGGTGAATGCTGTGGGGGCAGTCCTCTGGGCGAAACATTTATTGCCCTTGTTGAAGCAACCTAGACAGACGATTTTCGCGGCGATCTCTGCCAAAGTCGGTAGCATTAGCGATAATCATTTAGGCGGTTGGTATGGCTATCGAGCCTCAAAGGCAGCCCTGAATATGTTGCTAAAAAATGTGGCGATCGAATGGAGTCGCGTTGCCCCGCAAATTGTGGTGACGCTGTTACATCCCGGCACGACCGACACGGATTTATCGAAGCCTTTTCAAAGAAATGTCCCCCCAGAAAAACTGTTTTCCACCGAAAAAACGGTCAGTCAATTACGCTGCGTCATGGCAAATTTGACTAAACAGGATAGCGGTGAATTTTTTAGTTGGGATGGCTCCAAGTTACCTTGGTAACAAGCATTTTGTAGGGGTTAAGCTGATGATCAATCCCTACAAAATGCGCCATGCAATCCAGGTGAAATCTAAGCGAGGAGAGCAGGTTCAGTTTTTTCTGCAAAGATTTTGGCAATGACTTCTTCGACCACTTTGTCGGGGGTAGATGCGCCGGAGGTGATGCCAATTTTTAGGGAGCCAGGGGGCAGCCAATCCGCTTGGATGGTAATCTCGCCGTCTAGGGGCTTATGTTCAATTTTGTTGCCGGGTAGTAGGCGATCGCCACTATCGATGTGATAGGAAAGAATCTTATGCTCAACGGCAATTTCTTGGAGATGGGTTGTATTGGAGGAATTGAAGCCGCCGATCACCACCATCAAATCTAAATCTTCTTTGACGAGATCGAACATCGCATCCTGACGCTCCTGGGTAGCATCACAAATGGTATTGAAACTCATAAAATGAGCATCGAGTTCCGTGGGACCAAATTTTTCGAGCATGGTCTGTTCAAAAAGTTTGCCCATCTGCTCTGTCTCGCTTTTGAGCATGGTGGTTTGGTTTGCCACACCCACGCGATTCAAGTCCCGATCTGGATCAAATCCCTCGGAATAAGCATTTTTAAATTTGTCTAGAAATTCCTGGCGATCGCCCCCATGGAGGATGTAGTTACGCACATATTCCGCTTCCTTGAGGTTGAGCAGCACTAGGTAAGTCCCTGCAAAGGAACTGGTTGCCACCGTCTCTTCATGCTTATATTTACCGTGAATAATCGAAGTGTAGTCTTTGTTCTTGTGCTTCTCGACGGAATGCCACACCTTAGAGACCCAGGGACAGGTGGTATCGACAATGGTACAACCGCGCTCATTGAGCATCTGCATCTCCTGCACCGTCGCCCCAAAGGCAGGCAGAATGACCACATCACCCTTCGCTACACCCCTAAAATCCTTCTCGCCATTAACCACCTCGATAAAATCGACATTCATTTCCCGTAGACGATTATTCACGGAGGGATTATGGATAATTTCGTTGGTCACCCAAATTTTCTCGGTTGGAAAATGTTTGCGGGTTTCGTATGCCATTGCCACGGCTCTTTCTACACCCCAGCAGAATCCAAAAGCTTCGGCAAGGTAAATGGTGACACCGCCACGGGTAAGACGATATTGATTATCCCGAATTTCTTGGATCAGGTTGCTCTGATACTCACTCGTCATCATGTCGGCAACTTCACCTTTATGCCCGAAGCCATGGCGGTGGTAATTTTCGGAGTGGTTCAGGGATCGTTTAAAGGCTCTGGTATCCATAGGGTGATAGATGATTAACTACACAGTTGCGTGACAGATCATAGCGAATTCTTGGCGTTGTCCGCGATCTTTAGTCGGTTGCTTGGGGTTTTTCGTCGGTTTCTGATGCTGGAGAGTCTTCGGATAATGTCTCTGTTTCTGGATCTGTGGTGGGTTCCGATTCTAATTCTGGGGAGATCGCCGTCTCTAGTTCGGTTGTTTCCTCTACTTCAGCGATCGCTTCATTGATAGTTTCACTTGTGGCCTCAATATCTGTATCAGGACTTGTCTCAGGATCAGATATGTTCTCTGTGTTCTCTTCCTCGGCAAAAATATCATCAAGGGATTGGGGATTATCGACTTTGCTCTTGGCTATGCCCTTTGTCCCTTTTGTCTCCTTGCGGTTAAACAAGCCTCCAAAGGAAAAACCTTTTTTGCTTTGGGTAGGAGTTGGAGTTGGTTCTGGAGTGGGGGCGATCGCCTCGGCTTCAGGCTCAGATGCAGGCGGTATTTCTGACGGGGTAACCGATTGAGTTAACTCAGGGACTAATTCAGTAACTTCAGTAGATTTTGGTGCTTCTGATTCGATAGTTGAGATTTCTGCGGCAACTTCTGCAACCGAGACCTCGGACTCTACTAATTCCGGTAATTCCGGTGCTGCCACTTCTGGCGTTACAGTTTGTGATTCAATGGGCGTTTCAAGTTGCGTTTCAGGGGTTTCAGTTTCAACCTCTGGCGTTGCAGCAATCTCAGTAGTCTTAGTGGTGGTTGCCCCAGCTTTTGGTTTAGCCTGCTTCGTTTTTTTAGGTTTGGCGGCAGCCGTTTTCTTTAACTGCTCTTTCACGTAGCCCACCAGGGAAACCTTATCGAGATCGGGAATATTGGTCGGGTCAATGATCGCTTGGCGTAGTCGCAGGGTTTCCCAGGCAAACCAACCCAACAAAACCACGCTGGCCAGTTGCCCCAAGAGCACTGCACCCATGATTTGTCCGGCACAAACCCACAGGATTAAGGCATAGAACAGCCCGACTGCGCTCCAAAAAAAGTCATCTTGACGGTGGAGCTTCGGAAATAGAAATGCTGTCAAAAATAGCAATGTGCTACCTATGGCAACGGCGATCGCCAAACCCTGTGCCAACATGACTCTAATACTCCTGTGATGCTAAGTGCTTGACCTATTGTGCCAGAATCACAGGAATTTCGAGCAAAAAACTGGAGTGAAACGTTAGTAAGTAACGAGTAAACAACTACTCAGGTCCATTCTCATCCTTAATCCGACGGATCGGCAAATTCGCCACCAAAGCCGTCATGCGATCGCTACTCGACAGATCAAACTCCATATCATCCGGATCAATCTCGACATATTTCGCAATGACCTCCAGAATTTCGCGCCGCATCTCATCCACCTTTTCTGAGCTGAGACCAATGCGGTCATGGGCAATCACCAATTTGAGGCGACGCTTGGCTTCATCACTACTACTGTTGTTCTGCCAATTAAGCAGTTTTTCGAGTAATTCCTGGATCATGGGTTTTGTCTTCGTTGCTAGATCGCTGATTATTTGTTCTGTTTAGCCAGCAAAAAACCGGCGAATTTTGGCAAGTAAACCCTCTTGATCCGCCATCAGATCGAGGAGAGGAACCTTCTCCCCTTCCAGGCGACGGGCAATATTGAGAAAGGCGGTCGCTGGCACGGAATCTTTTTGATCCCCTAAAACTAAGGGTTCGCCACGGTTACTTGCCACAATGACCTGTTTGTCATCTGGCACGATGCCGAGCAGGGGGATCGCCAGGATTTCGAGAACATCCTCTACGCTCATCATTTCATTTTGCTTGATCATGTCCGGTTTGAGACGGTTGACGATCAGACGGGTACGCTTAATGCCATAGGCTTCGAGCAGTCCCACCACTCGATCTGCATCACGCACGGCGGTAATTTCTGGGGTGGTGACGATCAGGGCTTCACGGGCGGCGGAAATGGCATTCCGAAAACCCATTTCAATCCCGGCGGGACAATCAATCAAAACATAATCAAATGCTTTGTTCAGCTTCATGATCAGCTGTTTCATTTGGGTCGGGGTGACGGATTCTTTGTTGCGGTTCTGGGCGGCGGGCAGCAACACTAAACCATTCTGGCGTTTGTCCTTCACGAGAGCCTGTTCGAGGCGACATTCTCCGGCGATCGCCTCCACAGCGGTATAGACCACCCGATTTTCCAGACCCAACAGCAGATCTAAATTTCTCAGACCAAAATCAGCATCCACAAGGGCAACCTTTTTCCCTAACTTCACGAGGGCGGAACCCAAATTTGCGGTACAGGTGGTTTTGCCAACTCCTCCTTTGCCAGAGGTAATAACGATAACGCGACTCATATATTTTTAGGTTGCTAAAGAGATTAAAAAGAGATTCAAAAAACAGAACGGGAAAACCTGAGCTTAGCTTGAGATGGTCTTGGACTATCTATAGGTTAAGGGGATCGGGCATTTCTTCCCAACTATGGATTTCATCTTGGAAAACATAGTTTTTGGAAAACTTGAACGCTGGGGCAAGGCGAATGCCCTCCTGGGTCAAGTAGGCGACCTCTGGCTGCACATGGTCTGGGGTTTGGAGGGAAGACCGGGCAACCACATCAGCAATGCGTAATTGGGTTGGCTGCATCTGGAGTGCCATGATGCGACAGGAGCGATCGCCCTCCGCCCCAGCATGGGCAATCCCCCTGAGACAACCCCAAATGACAATATCATTGTCGGCAATAATCACCCCGCCAGGGTTGACATCCCCCGCAATAATCACGGAACCACGGTGACGAATTTCTGCCCCGGAGCGCACGGTTTGGGCAACATAGAGGGCATCTCCCTTCTCGTCCACGGGTTTAATGGGTTCTCGTTTGCTGGGGATTTCTGCGAGGAGTTTGGCGAGAGGCTCCTGCTCCACCCCATAGCCCGCAGTGGCGGCGGCGATCGCCGTTTGCCGACGACTGGTGCGTACCCGTTTCAGTTGCAGTTGATGACGACTTAATAATTCTGATAATTGTTGCAGTTGCCGTCCCCCCAACAGTTGATTTTGTGCCAGAAGACTCACATTCAGCACCGGAAACTCTTGGTGTTGTTCCAGGTGTTGCCCCAAGGAAACCCACATCGATTCCCAGTCCT
>JBIKYI010000069.1:0-8801 GCA_044355355.1 Limnothrix sp.
TGAATAAGGTGGTAGATTTAATTAATAATCGACCAAGAAAATCGCTTGACTATCGCACTCCGAGTGAAGTATTCTTGCTGTCATCATCAGAACCTGTTGCACTTCATACTTGAATTGGCGAATTAAAATTTTCAAATTATTGAGATTAGTGCTTAGATTGCCCAGCTATAAATAAAGTCAAAAAATAAGCCAAAAATTAATCATCAGATAATGCTAAGAAGCAACAAAACGCTTACGGAGAGATTCAGCCCGTTTCTTAGCGGTCTTATTTTCGGGATCTGCTTTCAGGGCTTGTTCATACATTTCTAAAGCCTTGGCAGTCATTTGTTTTTTCTCGTAGATATTAGCGAGATTATTCAGGGCTGTTGGATAATCGGGGATGGCTTTGAGGGCTTCTTTATATTGACGAATGGCGAGATCATATTGCTCTTGGGCAAAGTAGGCATAGCCGAGGGCATTGTAAATGAGAGCTTGATTTTCTGGTTCTAATTCGCCCTCAATTTTAAGGGCTTTCTTCAGGAGTTCTGCGGCTTGGACATAGAGTTTTTTGTCGAGATAAAGACTGCCTAACTCGTAATATTCTTTAGCGCTACCTGATTCTTGTTTTAGTTTCTTTTGTAGTTTGCTGAAGGTATTTTCGACGCGACGGGTTTTCAGTACCTGACGAAGGAGCAGAATGCCCAACACTCCCAGCAGGGCAACGAGGATGGAAAGGTAAAAAATCGGCAGGGAAACGTTATCCATGTCTAAGGCTTAGGGTCTTTAAAATAATTTTTTTATATTAAATTACTGGTTATTGCTGGTTGTTATTTCTTTTTCTATTGTTTCATAACGCTTAAATAACGCAGTTTTGCTAGTGTATCAGGTCTTTAGGGGAGTCCCCAATGATTGATACGATCCTGTAACCATCCGCTTTTCTGCCATTCGAGCATTTGGTTTTGGATTTCTTGGTTGAGGCTTTGGTGTTGTCTGCCTTTGGGGATGGCGATCGCCAGGGCATTCCCATCGAGCCAAGCGGGTAAAAAGCGATAGTTGGGATATTCCTGTGTCCAGCCCGTGAGGACGGAGTGGTCGCCTGCAAATAAATCGGCTTGTCCGGTTTCGAGGAGGTTGAGGGCTTCCTGGTAGGAATCGGCTCCAATCAGGGTGACGTTGGGGAAATAGGCATGGACGGCGGCGATCGCCTGGGAATAGCGCAACACCACGACCTTTTGGGTGGTAATTTGTTGGAGATCCGTCAAACCTATCTGCCGGGTGACAAAGCCAATGCCGTCGAGGTAATAGTAGGGACTAAAATCCACTAAACGTCGCCGGGATTCGTTTAAACCCATCTGGGCAATAATGAGATCCACTTCCCCCGTGAGCAAACTATCCAGCCGTATCTGATTACTGACCGGGATGAATTCCACTGCATCGGCATCGCCCAAAATCTCCAGTGCCAATTGTCGTGCAATGTCAATTTCTAAGCCCTGCAACTGTCCGGAACTATCCCGAAACCCCAGGGGACGCACATCCTCTTTCACTGCCACATGGAGCACACCCCGCTTTTGAATCTCTTCGAGGGGGGTTGCCATGGTTTTCACCTGGTTTACCAAGACCGGGGCGATCGCCAAACAGAGAGACAACAGAACATTGCGGTTTCGGAACATGCAGACCTACCTTCAACAAAAAACCCCAGAATGATTTCAGGGGCTGATGCATATCAATTCTTCAATTGTAATCTTGCCACAACTTAGAGGCTCTTGTCAGATGCTCCTGACCTAGGCGCTCTTGGCAACTTCCACAACCTTCGCAAAGGCTTGGGGGTCAACAACTGCAAGTTCAGCAAGCATCTTACGGTTGATCTCGATGTTGGCTTTCTTGAGGTGGTTGGTCAGTTTGCTGTAGCTGAGACCGTTCAAGCGAGCCGCTGCGTTCACACGCACGATCCACAGACGACGGAAATCACGCTTCTTCTTACGGCGATCGCGGTAAGCATTACGCAGAGCCTTCATGACCTGCTGGTTAGCTGTCCGGAAGAGCTTCGATTGCGAACCCCGGAAACCTTTAGCTAACTTCAGAATTTTTTTACGACGCTTACGGGCGACGTTCCCGCGCTTAACTCTTGGCATAGGTTGTACCTAAAAAATATACAAAGATTAGAAATAGAGAAAAATTACAGATCTAAAATCAAGATCCTAGAGACCGGATGCTATTCCTAGCAGTAAGGCATCATGAGGCGTACAGCCTTTTCATCAGTCTCATGAACCAGAGCCGCACCAGAAAGACGACGACGCTTCTGCTCGGAACTCTTGTGGTTGAGAAGGTGATTCTTAAAGGCTTTACGGCGGGTGATTTTCTTGCCGCTTCCCGTCACTTTGAATCGCTTCGCAGCGGCGCGACGTGTTTTTAGTTTAGGCATATAAATTTCTATAAATCGACACAGTTCATAATCATAACCTTTCGGTAGCATTATATTCAAGCGTTACGACAAATTCGTTCATCGCAACGGAGCTAACCCTAGGAAGAGAATCAGATGAGTCGCATGGAGGGATCTGTCAGGGAACAACTGGGGAAGTGGTTAGCCACAGGGAGGGATGAGAATTTTTTGCTGGAGGGTTTGCAGGCAACACTAGCCAAATCGTGGCTGGCTAAGCATTCTGAGGTTATGGAGGAGCGAGAATTACTCCAGGATTATATTGCCCAGAGTGTTGACAAGCATGGTTCTTGGTGGAGAAAGAAAGATATTTGTTCGTGGTGTGATGAAACGTTTCGACTGGAGAACATGGAGATCTGCTGTGACTGTTTAACGACTTTGTGCTGGAAGCATAAGGATATTAGTTATTTAAGACAGTCGGATGGCTCCTGTCGTTGTGGTGGAGAGTTTTATTGATGGGGCTGTTCGTCGTTGGTTTTTATCTCGTTTTTTAAATTTATTTTGCTTTATTTTGCAGAATTGGCTCTCGAACTATCGATAGTAACGGTGGCTACAGTTCTGAATTCATCGCCATTACACTCTGATGATGTGCTGGCATCATTTAGTTATTAGACTCAAAATTCATGCAATCTTCTGATCTTTCGCAAGGGCAAGATCGCTCTGGTGTTTTGGCGATCGCCACCCTGACTTTGGCGTTGTGTGCTATTTCTTTTGCGCCGATTTTCATTCGTTTCTGTGAGACGGAATTGGGGGCGAATGCGACGGTCTTTAATCGCATGTTCATCTTTTTTGTGGTGTTTGGGTTGGGTAAGCTAATCACCCGCAAACCACAGACGGAAGAGAATGTTACGGAATCTCAGATCACAACGACAACCCAATGGTTGCTGCTGGGGGGAGTGGGGGTGATTTCGATTATTTCGCTGGTGTTGTGGGCGATGTCGCTGCAATATACGACGGTAGCAAAATCGATGTTGTTGAATAATTTAACGCCGATTTTTACGAGTTTGGGTAGTTGGTTATTGTTTGGGAAAAAATTTGATAGTCGCTTTCTCATCGGTATGGCGATCGCCCTCACAGGAGCTATGGCGTTGGGATTTGAAGATTTACAGGGCGGCGGTGGGCTATTAATTGGGGATATTTATGCCGTCTTGTCGGCGGTTTTTCTAGGAACCTATTTTTTGATGGTGGAACAACTCCGTACCTCCTTCGATGCGACGACCATCTTGCTGTGGCGTTGTGGTGTCGGCAGTGCCTTGCTCGTGCCCATTGTCTTTTTTACTGAGGGACAATTTTTTCCTACGACAAAGGTCGCAATGATTGCGGCTTTAGGTCTGGGGATTATCTGTGAGGGGTTTGGGCAACGTTTGATTGCTGCCTGTATGGATAAATTGTCCTCTAGTTTTGTGTCGTTGTTTTTGCTGCTTGAACCGATTCTCAGTGCTTTGCTTGCCTGGGCAATTTTTATGGAAGCGTTGGGAATGACCACTTGGCTGGGGTTTGCGGTGGTGTTGACGGGGATTTATTTGGCGCAATCGGGTAGTGCAGCGGTTCATGAAGCCTAGATACCAGATGGTTTAATGTTTGTTACAGTCGAACTAATTGTTGAATTGTTTTCTCAAGTTTTTCTGTATGCATTTGTGGCGATCGCCCTTCAAATACGGCAAATATCTGCTTGCCCTGATCCTGACTGTAACCATGACAGTCCTCAGCCATAGCCCTGCCGTCGCGGCAGTTGGGGAGTCACATCTGGGGTTACTCAATATATTCCTGCCGGAATCAAATTTAGGTCGTCTGCTGCCCAATAATGGCACAGAGCTAATTGTCGATGAATGCGTTTATTTTGATGGACGCTGTTTATTTACCGTTGCCGCGCCCCGTTCGGAGATTGAAACTCGGCTGAATTATATCCAAACCCAGCTAACTGAAACCCGTCGTGTTTATAACGAAAAAAGCGATCCGGATGTTGTAGTTAAACGGAATATCGAGGGAGAAACCCACAATATTGTGATTGAAATTGAGGGCAAACCGATCCGCTTAATGACCGTCACAAAGTGGGATGCGGAGTTAAAGGGGGAGGATATTTCGAGTCGGACTTTGCATATTGTTGAGCAAATTCAGGCAGGTTTAGAGCGGGCACGTCTGGAAAGAACCTCTGTTTTTCTGCAACGGCAAGGGGCGATCGCCGGAGTCATTTGCTTAATCAGTTTTAGTTTGCTGATCATTGCCCATAGATGGCAAAACCAAATCCGTAAAAAACAGCAACAGGATCAAACATTTCCCCAGGATTTTAATTTAATTTCTACCCAGCTTAACCTACGCAAACTTTATAATATTCAGGAAGTCCAGTATCGCCTGAGTCAACTATTACACTGGGGCACAATCACGGTAGCGGGCTTTATTTGTTTAGGCTTATTTCCCCAAACTCGTATTACTCAAGTGTGGCTCATCAGCATTTTTAAGTATCCCTTGAAAATTGCAATCATTGCCATTATTGCTTACCTCTCGATTCGTTTAAGCTATGCCCTCATTGCCAAGGGGAATCAATTGCTCACGGCGGGGGCGCTAGATGCATTTGTCTTTATTACCAAAGAATCTAACCAGCGCTTACAGTTGCGGGTCGATACGTTTTCCCAGGTGATGCGCAGTATTATGACCTTAATTATTTTGGCGATCGCCCTACTATTTTTTCTCTGGTCATTAAACATTAACGTTGCCCCGATCCTTGCTGGTGCAGGGATTATTGGTTTAGCCATTTCCTTTGCTGCCCAAAACTTTTTAAAGGATATTATTAATGGCTTTTGTATTATTTTTGAGGATCAATATGCCGTAGGTGATGTAATTAGCGTCAATAACGTATCCGGCTTTGTGGAAAATATGAATCTGCGTATTACCCAATTACGGGATGCGGAAGGACGTTTAATTACCATTCCCAATAGTGAAGTGCGCATTGTGGCAAATCTTTCTAATGAGTGGTCACGGGCTGATCTCAATATTCCTGTTCCCTATAAAACTGATGTTGATTTTGCCCTTAAATTAATTACCGATACGGCATTAGCGATGCGCCAGGATGAAGCTTGGAGTACACAAATTATTGAAGATCCATTGGTTTTAGGGGTTGATAATTTCCATGAACGGGGCATGATGATCAAAGTTTGGATTAAAACTTTACCTCTTAAACAATGGGCTGTTTCCCGTGAATATCGTCGCCGTCTTAAAAATGCGTTTGAGGCTGTGGGTATTCAAATTCCGACGAGTCCGAGTGAGCTTTGGTTCCACCCAGATACCGGGGCAGCAGATGCTATGGCAACATCAGGCGATCGCCCGGAACAATTAACACTTTTTCCTGACTCAAATTCTTAGGCAGATTGAGGCAAATTACACAAACTACAGCAGGGCGGCGATCGCCTCTTGCAATTCAGCCTGGGGCAAGTCAGTCACAATAAAGACCTCCTGCACCGATTTACCTTTACGGGCAATCACCTTAAATCCCCCCTTGAGGGGCACAGAAATCCGCAGTTTCAACTTAGGACTATTGCTTTTAGTACGACTCAGAACACCAGGGGTAATCGTCCGAATCCCTTCGTAATTCAATAGTTTCTTTAACACCGGAATCAACCCGTCTACATGGGTCGAGTGATTCCAAACTAAGCGTCCTGAGTCATCAGATGGCATTTACGCTGCCTCTAGGGGAGCCATGGTCAGACCTGCCCGTCGCAACTGTTGATGGTAAAGTTCTGCCTGTTCCTGGGGACCGACCCAAACGATCGCCTGTCCGTCGAAATGCACTTGATTCGTGAGTTCCCAAGCGCGATCCGCCGTCATATTTGGAATATAGGTCATGAGAGATTCCGACACATGCTGAAACGTGTTGAAATCGTCATTGAGGACAATTACTTTGAAATTGGGATAGGGCTTGCGAACCGTTTGACTCGCACGTTCGGGGGTAATGGTCGGAGCCGTTGCCATGAATTTTACGGAGCAATGTAGTGGACTAACAGAAGAAACAAATTACCGGAAATAAATTCCTAAAAATATCTTAAAAAGAAATTATCTGACAAGTAAATTACTGAATTGCATATCCGACAAGACTTTGAGACGCTTATAAAAGTTTGAGCATAAGCCTTATTTTAAAGAGCCGTCCCCTAAATGACAAGGCGTGATCTCCCTAAACAAGAGCCAACAGCACCAGGCGATCGCCCCATGAGTGGTCAGGACAAAAATTTTTTCCAGAATAGGGTTGCCATTTTAAAAAAGCGATGCTAAATTGTATAACTGTGTTCAAGAACACAAGCGGGTTGTTAGCTCAGCGGTAGAGCACTCGGCTTTTAACCGATCGGTCCAGAGTTCGAATCTCTGACAACCCATTTTTTAAGGACAGACTAAAAATAGCGAAGCAATCTTAGCGATGACCTCGTAGGTTTCACAACTTGCGGGGTTTCTGGGAGGCGCATCTATGTAACCCAAATCATTAGGGTATGATGAACTGACTTCACCCGAATTGGAATATCTGCATGACTTGGCAACGCCCCGATCGCCGTTCTTTTGATCAACTCCGTCCCTTTACCTTTGATCTCGATTTTACGAAGTTCGCCAAGGCTTCCGTACTGACCTCCTGCGGTGATACCAAGGTTTTATGTACTATTTCCGTTGAAGAGGGAGTGCCGCCTTTCCTGCGAGATAGTGGACAGGGTTGGCTGACGGCGGAATATCGCATGATGCCAGGGGCAACGCCAGAGCGTCAACGGCGGGAATTCATGAAATTATCAGGACGTACTCAAGAAATTCAGCGTCTAATCGGGCGGAGTTTACGGGCGGCGGTGGATTTGCAAGCCCTCGGTGAACGGACAATTACTGTAGATGCGGATGTGATGCAGGCGGATGGGGGGACACGCACGACCTCCATTACGGGTGGCTATGTCGGTTTGGCGATCGCCCTGAATCGTTTAGTGAAAGAAGGTGTTCTCGAAAAATCACCGATTATTGCTCCTGTTGCTGCAATTTCCGTCGGTCTTATCGAAGGAGAAGCCTTTTTAGACCTGAATTATATTGAAGATTTCACCGCCGATGTCGATTTCAATGTGGTGATGATTGACGGGAAAAACCTAATTGAAGTGCAAGGAACTGCCGAATCTGGTAGCTATAGCCGCACTCAACTTAATCAAATTCTCGATGTTGCCGAAAAAGGCATTCAAGAACTAACAGCACAACAAACAGAAATAATTACAACAGCTTGTTGAAATTAGGCACAATAGTAATAAGCATTACTGCATGGAGTCAATATATATCATGAATCAGAGATGGGACTTGCTCGTTAAAAACCGCGATGGTGATCCAATTTTAATTATTGAGGTTAAACGCCAAGTGAATGTATCCCAAGAATGGGTCATGCAGTTGCATCGTAATCTTTTTTCTGCTGCAATATTTCCAAAGTCATCATATTTTCTCATTGCTTTTCCTGACAAATTTTATTTGTGGGTAAACACAAGTAAGAATAAAGATGAACCAGATTATACAATTGATGCCAAGCCATTGATTCAAAAATACTTTGAAAAAACGGACACTCAGCCCAATCAAATTAGTGGCATCAGTTTTGAAATAATTATTGCCTCATGGCTTCAAGAAATGATTTTTTCAGAAGAATTACCAGAACATATTGATAGAGAAAAAAGTTGGCTTGTCGAATCAGGATTATATCAAGCATTAAGGGGGAGTAACATTGAGTATGAGGCAGTCGCGTGAATATTTATGTTGAGACAAACTTCATTTTAGAATTGACTTTTGAGCAAGAACAATATGTTAGTTGTGAAGAAATTTTACAACTTAGTGAAGCAAATAAAATAACGCTCATTATCCCTGCCTACAGCCTAGCTGAACCCCACGAAAAGCTAATCCGCCAAGCTCGCAATCGCCGTAAGCTAGAACAATCATTAAATCTCGAACTGCGTCAACTATCTCGAACAACGTCCTATCTAACGCGAGTAGAAAGAATTCAGGACATTACGAATCTAATTATTCAAAGTATTGAAGAAGAAAAATCACGATTTATTCAATATCGAGAACAACTTCTTAAAGCTGGAGAAATAATTACGTTAGACTCTGAAATTTTAAATCAGGCTGCTCTGTGTGAAGATGTCTACGATTTAACGCCACAGGATGCTTTAGTGTATGCGTCTGTCCTAAAACATTTACAGGAAAATTCCCCAGAAAAATCTTGTTTTTTGAATCGAAATACTAAAGATTTTACTAATCCAGATATTCTTAATGAACTTGGAAGTTTTAATTGTCGGATGATTCCTAATTTTGAGCATGGTTGTCAGTTTATAAAATCCCAGCTATAAGTTAAACTTGAATTTTAACAAAAGATGCTATGGGATCCTCCCAGTAC
>JBIKYI010000071.1:0-8797 GCA_044355355.1 Limnothrix sp.
GGCCCCCAGGTTAATGCTGTGGTGGAAATCCTGCTGAATTTTGGCAGTGAGTCGGGGGGAAATCTGTGCCACGATGCTGGACAGAAGCCGATCGCCAGTGGTGCGGAGTAACTGTTGGGGAAACTTATAGATAAATTTGGGAAACTGTACCATCACCTGGAGATGGAGTTGCCAATGAACCTGGGTGATTACGTCCGGCAGGGGGCGATCGCCAAACAAATGGGCTGCCTTCTGGGGATCATGACTCGCCTCATCCCAAGCAACATCCCCCAAATGCATATCCGCCTTGTAATCCACCGCATAGCCCTGGGGCGCAATATCCGGCAGCGGTACATTGTACATTTTGTAGTTCGCTGCCTGGGGGGGATCAAAAACCACCGCAATTTTAGGTTCGACTTCATAGCCAAACGAACCAAACTTACCCACCGTCAAAATATAACCCTGCTCCGTAAACGGCTCCACCTTCATGGGACGAGCGCAACGATGAAACCAATTTCCATGGGCATTGAGATAATCTGCCACAGCATTAGAAACCGCATACATCAGCATCGTCCCTCGGTAAAAGGTCTGAAAATGCATGGGTGGACAGTCAGGATTTTCCACACCAAACTCCGCAAAAATAGGGGAAGCTTCCGAAGGGTTCATAGACTCGCAACAACACTCGAAACGATATGCACAACAACAACGACGATGCTTGTTATACCTAAGATAATGCCTGGTTTTCGCGAAAATGGCAGATCTCGCCAGGTGAAACCGCTATATTTAACAGGATTGTTACCTTCACTTTTGTAGCGAAAGAGGCGAATAGATGAAAGTTTTAGTGGCAGGGGCAACGGGTGCAACGGGAAAACTCGTGGTTAAAACCCTTGTGGAACAACAGATCCCAGTGCGTGCCATGGTGCGGGATCTAGCCAAGTCCCAGGAACTTTTACCGGAGGGGGTAGAAACGGTTGTGGCGGATTTACAGAATGCCTCCACCCTAGAGGCGGCGATCGCCGATTGTGATTACGTCATTTGTGCCGCCGCTGCCCGCCCAAGCCTGAACATTGCCGGATTTTTTCAGGTTGATTATGTGGGGACAAAACGGTTAATCGATCTTGCCGAAGCCAAAGGGGTCAAGCAATTTATCTTGGTTACCTCCCTTTGCGTCTCCAAATTTTTCCATCCCCTCAATCTGTTTGGTCTAGTGCTGTTCTGGAAAAAACAGACGGAAGCCTATCTCATGGGCAGCAAACTCAATTACACCATCGTGCGCCCAGGAGGATTAAATTCCGAGGCGATCGCCCCCGTCGTTATATGCGGAGCCGATACCCGCTTTGAAGGCAGAATTCCCCGGCAATTGGTCGCGGAACTTTGCGTTGCTGCCCTCAATGATCCCAACACCTACAAACAAATTATCGAAGCCGTCACCGACGAAAATGCCGAGCAAAAATCCTATCCAGAATTATTTGCAACCCTAGGCTAATCCGCAAATAAGCTAGGTTTTCCGGTGAATTTCACCAGCAGAGTCCCTCGATACTACCGGGGGATTTTGCGCAATTTCACAGCTAATTTCCCAGCCAATTGCCAGACAAAATCGAGACAAACTTAGGCTACGAAATCAAGACATTTTTAGATCCATTGATTATCGTAGAAATAGACATCAACGCAATTCAGTCCGAGGAACAACGTCAGGGCGCATTCTCAAGCATTTTTCCCAGCTCCATTGCGACATCGCCCCTACAGATCGAAGACCTATGGAAAATCATCCGCTACTGCTCGTCGATAACCCCCTGAACGATCCTTTTAATCTGCCTGATTTGGAGGATCACAATCTTTCTTGGCATGATTTGCTTCATAACCACAGCAAACTGTTGATGGCAGTATTGGAGCCGCGCACTTTTCTCCTCAAAAAAGTGAACCGTGCCTTTGAGGAATTAACAGGTTTAGATCAGCAACATTTGCCGTTACAGCATCAGCATGTTTGTATTTTTGATCTTCTGGCGGATGTGGCAGTGGATTTTCCGGATACCCTCTACCGTCGTCATCTGTTACCCCTGGTGCTACGGGATGTTTATGGTATTTCCCATAATCGTTGGCGTTTTCTGGATGAACCTCTCGTCGCGACTTTTCGACCGGAACGGGACGGTGAACCACGTTTTATTCAGTTTTGGCTGCGATCGCAACATCTCAAGGTCGAGCGCATTAATCCAGAATTAGATGAGTTTGCGGATTTCGGTTTGTCGGCGATCGCCCCCGAAGAAATCGTGCTCTACCCCGAATGGGAACAGCGCTTAAATCTCGACAATTACCAAGTCACCGGACAATGGCTCTGGGAAGGATTGGATGTCACCAACCGCGAGCTATTACAACGGCTGATTAATGCCCTCGTGGATCGCGAGTCCATTTTTACCGAACATAAATTTCAGGGTTTAACGAGGCAAATGCAGTCCCTTTTCCGTTCTTCGGGGGGGGGTTTGCTGAGTGTTCAGCATGAAAAAATCCAGCTCTACCGCATTAAAAATCATGCCATCAAGCAGAGTACCCTCACCTCCCTCGATTCCCTGAAGGATTCCCATTTTTTGCGGGCAGCGGTCAAAAATGAGGTGATGAATATTCCTGACCTCCCAGCCAGTTGCAACAACGCCTTTGAACGTAAATTTGTCGCCCAGGGGATCCGCTCGATGCTATTAATCCCCCTGGTATTGTCCTGCCAACAGGAAAATCAAGCGATCAATAAGGCGCAACATGATACACAACAGTTAATGGGAATGGTGGCAATGTTGAGCGATCGCCGCAATAACTTTGACCACCTCGACATGAGCCATGGTCAAAAACTGATTCCCGCCCTGCGCACCGCCCTACGCACCGCCAATCAAATGCCCTTTAACCATATCCACCCCGCTGTGGAATGGCGTTTCCGAGAAGAAGCCGAGCGTCGTAGTTGGGGTCTAGCCCCCGCGCCGATCGTTTTCACGAAGGTCTACCCGATGTATGGCATTTCCGATATCCGGGGTTCCTCCGATGAGCGTAATTTGGCAGTCCAGAAGGATCTACTCACGCAATTTTCCTTGGCGATCGCCGTCGTGAAGGCAGTCCTGCAAGAGCAATATATCCATTTTCTCCACCAACTCCAACTGAACCTGGAGGAAAAATCCGACCGTCTCCAGGCAGGTATCCTGGTGGAAGATGAAGTGACGGCGATCGAATATCTGCGGCAACACCTCGAAATTTACTTCGACTACTTCGAAACCCTCACCCAACCCGTCAAAGAGGCGATCGCCCAATATCGTGCCGCTTGCAATAACGCCCAAGGTTCCGCCTGCACCGCCCGCGAAGCCTACGACTACATGATCCATGACATCACCAGTCGCCTGAGGCAAACCTGGGATCAATGGCAACAAAAAATGCAAGCCATCATTCCCCACTATTGTGATGTGGAAGTCACCGACGGCATCGACCATATGCTCTATTGCGGTGCATCCATTAACCCCAAATTTTCACCCTTCCACCTCCATGCCCTCCGGTACGAACAAATCCGTGCCGTCTGCGATTGCGCCCGCACCTGTCTCCAACTCAAAAACGACTACGACACCACCATCGAAGTGACCCACCTGATCCTCGTGCAGGATATCAACATCGACATCTACCACGATGAACAGACCGAAAAAAGCTTTGATGTGCGGGGCAGTAAAGACACCCGTTACGAAATCGTCAAAAAACGGATCGATAAAGGTCGGGATCTCAACACCAAAACCCGCATTACCCAGCCGGGCATGTTAACAATTGTCTACTCCACCGATGATGAGTGGAATGAATATCGTCAATATGTCGCCTATCTCCAACGGGAGAACTGGCTAGACAGCGCCATTGAATCCGGCGTTGTGGAACCATTGCAGGGGGTTACGGGGTTAAAATTTGCTCGCATTCGAGTGCTACCGGGGGAACCCATGACAAGTCCCTCTGAAAGTAAAGCTTTATAGGAATCCCGTCGGAAAAAATTGATCAATGGAGAAGAATCAAGGATAATCGGGAAGACTCCCATGTCTGACTGACCGCGACGATTTCTCTCCAGGATCACAGCATTTTTCAATGAGCACATATCCCTCGATCGTCGAGCAATTATTAGTAGCCGTACCCCAGGGGCGATCGCAACTATACTTCAAGTCATCCCTCACTGCTCTGTCCCACGCCATGGAGGATCAAGTCCTTGCGGGTCAGTCGTCAGCTTTAGTGATTGCTTGTTTTCAACAGGAAAGGTATTACCGTCAGGAAGCGAATCGCTATCGTCGCATTGCGGAACAATCGGATCAGGTTTATGTGTTCGCTGCACCGGAAACGGATTTTAGAAATGCTTCAGTAGAGTTTGAGATGGTTGCGTTTGAGCCAACGGATGCCCTCAGTAATGAGTGGCATTTGGTGGTGCTGAGTGATAGTTTTGCGGGTTGTTTAATCTGTCGGGAAAAGGCGATCGCCCCAGAGAGAGTTGATGATTTTACAGTAGATAATTCACGACGTTTTGAGGGGATCTGGACGGAGGATCGACTGATCACGGAAAAGGCGGCGGATATGTTGCTGGATCGTGCCCTGCTCTATCGTCCTGAATTAGCAGAAAAAGTTGCTGCCGCGAAGACCCAGTATTTTTCCCAAGTACCGCCAGCTATTTTGACCCATAATCCTTCATCGATCGCGGATCCCTTTGTGCAGCGCCTGGTGAATTATTTGCAGGCAAGTCAATACAAGATTATTAAGGCAAACCGTTCCCTCACGAATAAGGAACGCAAGGAACGGCTGATTAACTCGATTACGGCGGCGATTCGGCGATCGCTCGACACGGAGGATATTTTACAGTTGGCAGTGGAAAAACTCGGTCAGGGCTTAGGGGTCTGCCGCTGCATTATCTACCGTTGCGAAGAAAATTCCGAGACGGCGGAGATTGGTCATGAATTTTTAAAAGAGGACAAACTTTCTGTCAAAACCCAAAGTTGGCCCCTCAAACAAAATCCCCTCTTTCAGGAAGTGGTCGCCCTCGGTGAACCACTGGGCATTGATGAAACGGCGAATGATCCCTATTTTGTCACGGGTTCCATCAAGGAATTAGCGACAAGTTGCTCGATTGTGTCGTGGCTCCTCGTGCCGATCATCTATCAGGGGCGACTGCTGGGAATGATCGAACTCCACCATTGTGAGCCGAGTGCGATCCATTGGAAGTCGGAGGATGTGGATCTCGTGGGGGCGATCGCCGTGCAGGTGGGGGTTGCCCTGATCCAAGCGGAAGCCTACAACAACCTCGAAGCTGTTAACGAACAATTAGCAGCCCTCGACCGCACCCGCACCAACCTCGTCGCCATCACTGGGCATGAATTACGCACCCCCCTCTCCACCATCCAGGTTTGCCTCGAAAGTCTAGCCAATGAGCCGGATATGCCGGAGGAATTGCGGCAGATCATGTTGGATACTGCCCTCAAGGATGCCGAGCGCCTCAGAACCCTGGTGCAGGACTTTCTCACCCTATCCAAGCTTGAAAGTGGTCGGGTGGAATGGACAGAGGAACCCTTGCTCCTGCGGGAATGTGTGGAACTTGCCATTAGCCATATGAATGCCCGACGGCTCCAGAGTGGCGGCGAACCACTGCCCAAGCTCGTTAATCAGGTGGATGCGGATTTACCCTTGGTACAGGCCGATGGGGAATGGCTAGTAGAAGTCATCGCCAAGCTCTTGGACAATGCCTGTAAGTTTACGGAGCCTGGGGGTGAGGTGGCGATCGCCGTGACAGATCACCAAGAAAAAGAACTGACCCTGAGCATCACCGATAACGGTCGTGGCATCGAACCCAAACGCCTCGAAACCATTTTTAATCTGTTCTACCAAGAGGAAGGGGCATTACGACGGAGCGCCGGGGGGACAGGCATGGGACTTGCCATTTGTCGGCAAATTGTCACAGGCTGGGGTGGCAAAGTTTGGGCAGAATCCGAAGGAAAAGATCAAGGGAGTCGCTTTTCCTTTACCGTACCGGTTTTTGAACAAGTTGCCGCGATCGCCCCTAAACCAAAAACCACTACCCGCCGCCGATCTTCTAGGACAAGAAAATAGGCTCAACTTGAGTAATGATCTGATGTAAAGACACGGTGAGGGAGAGATGGGGCGAGGGGGAGAATTTTGCAACAACATGGCTCAAAAATTTAGATACAAACTGTTGGATACCAACTCTTGCCATTTCACCGCGTCCCCTTGTCTCCCTTTCCCTCTTTCTCCCCTTCCCTCAAGATTTCAGCTCAACTCGAACTGACGTTAGAATTTCATTGACTGATCTAGAATAGACAGAGATTTGCCTGGAGAATAATCCTGTGGACGAGCTACGCACAGCCCTCAATTTAGCGACGGATGAGGAACTGCAACATTTGGCGCAGATTTTGTTTAGCCGCAAGTTTAATCCCCTAGATTATCTCCAAACCCCTGAGCCGATTTTTATCCAGAGTCAACACCGCGATCGCCAAATTGACAGCATCGAACAACGGTTTCGCTACCTTGCCGCCGATGGTTTAACGGTACTGCGTCGTCAAACGGATAGTCTGAATTATCACCAAATCCTACTACGGGTCTGCCAATTTTTACACTTGCCCCCCCATCCAGGCATTAGCACCACCGATCTAGAAGCGGAAATTTTTCTCCACCTGACGAGCAAAGCCTGTCAGAAATTACATCCCGCCGATCGCCAATCCCTCACACGCCAGATCAGCAAATCCTTAGAACAGGCAGACTTGCCGGAGCCGCTCCCGGTTTATCTACAACATAAACCCCTGGAAATTATGCTCAAGGGCAGTAGTACCCTCGCCCTGAGTACACTACTTAAATCAGCAATTGTGCAAAATGTGGCGCGACAAATAGCACTCTATTTTGCCTCCTACCAAACAGGTAAAGTTCTTGTGCAAACGGGTACGGGGACTTTGGCAAAAGTCATTTCTGCCCAGGCAGTGAAAAAGGGCGTTGCCACCACGGCAGTGCGCTATGGTGCGATGCGGGGGGTTTTGGGGATGGTTGTCCCCGCTATGTGGGGGTGGTTCTTGGCGGATCTGGGTTGGCGAGCCATTTCGACCAATTATGGACGGGTGATCCCAGTGATCATTACCCTGGCACAAATTCGCCTCACCCGTGATGAAGCCGCTTGGCAAGGCAGTGAAACGGTTAATCCGCAACCACTTGGGTCAAAATCAAACTAAAGAGGTTTTGGCGATCGCCCCAACATTGCACTGTCTTTAAACCCTGGGTAGCGAGGTAGGCTTGCAACTGATCGAGATGGAATTTGCACGAAATTTCCGTGAGAATACTTTCCCCTGCCACAAAATCAACTGTCCCTTCTAAATTTGCAAAAGTAACGGACTGATCTTGATGACAGTCTAAATACATTTCAATTTGGCAGGCTTCGGTATTGTAGATCGCCCGGTGGGTAAAGGTTTCGACCTGAAAATTTGCCCCATAACGTTCATTGAGATGGTGCAACATATTGAGGTTAAAGGCAGCAGTAACGCCCTGACTATCGTTATAGGCGGCTTCGAGAATGTCCGTTTCCTTGTGGCGATCCACCCCTAACAAAAAATAATCCCCTGAACGCAAGGATTGATGGGCTTGCTGGAAAAAGCGATCGCATTCCGTCGGCGAAAAATTACCGAGGGTACTGCCGAGAAAAATCAACATCCGGGGTAAATCATGGGGATCAGGCAAATGGGCGATCGCCTGTTCATAAGTACCAATCAAGCCCGTGATTAAAAGATTGTCATATTCCTGAAGCAAGCGTCCCGCCGCCAACTCCACAATACTCGCGCTAACATCCACAGGCACATAATCCAACTGCCCAAATTGGCGGTAGGCATCCAGGAGAAAACGGGTCTTCGTCGAGCTACCACTACCCAGTTCGATTAATTCCGCATTGCCCGTAATCTCGGCGATCGCCGGGGCATAGTCCTGTAAAATTTGCGCCTCCGTGCGGGTGGGGTAATATTCCGGTAACTCACAAATTTGCTCAAACAAATCAGAACCCTTAGCATCATAAAAATAGCGCGGGGAAATAGTCTTTGGGGATTGCCACAACCCCTGCAATAGCTGCTGTCCCGTCTCTCCTAAATCCTCTTTTTCTAATAGATAAACCAGTTGCAATTGCCCTTTAGGAGTTGTCAACGCGATCATTTGTGTCATCTCGATGCTTATTTTTTTCTATTGTCTATCAAATGTTAATCCCGCACAAGTGGCGATCGCCCTACCTATTCGTTACCTGTTCGTCAAATTCATATACCCAGTATTTTTCAATGGGAGATCAAACTTTTTCAAGTCCCAGATCTAGAAAAAATAGCATTGATCGAGGATGATGATTTTGTCGGCGATCGCTAGGATCAAGGAACCCAGCAAAGTCCCAAAAGCATCCAATTAGTGTCCCCAAGTCACAAAGCAAGCAGAAAACCCAATAAAAACAATCAAATCAATCGCGGTAAAACAAGTGACATCCTCGATATTTGTGGCATCATTCAATCGATTTTAATAGTAAATTTTAGATTCATTTTACTATTTAGCTTACCGACTCAATTCTTTAATAGATTACTTAAGCATGGCATTAAAATAAAAAACTTATATCCATTAAATTGCAGCAATTCATGCAATTATCAACGATTCCATTCATATTTTCTCGCCATAAATTTCACCTCCCAATGTAAAGAAGCGCCAATTCAAGTATGAAGTGCAACAGGTTCTGATGATGACAGCAAGAATACTTCACTCGGAGTGCGATAGTCAAGCGATTTTCTTGGTCGATTATTAATTAAATCTA
>JBIKYI010000558.1:0-2652 GCA_044355355.1 Limnothrix sp.
ATGAAAACTAGGCTAGCATTGCCATCAGCAGATAATTTTTGATGTTGCTTTAAATCGCCACAATGGAAAATTTCTAGCTCCTGAGAAACTTCCACTTCCCCCGTAAATATTGAAGCTGTCTGCCAAGGGGCGATCGCCACAGGATCAATATATTGTTGCAGCGTCGCCAATAATTTATTTTGTATGATCTTATCTTTAAAAGAGGCTAGATTAGCTTGGGCAAAAGTCCTGAGCAAAGCCCATCTCCGCCAAAGTTCGGCATCGGGGTTGACTAGGTAATGCATTAGCCACACAAAACTATCCTTTGAATCTAGATTAGTGAGCGAATCACATTGATATTGTTGATGCACTTGACCTGTATTCTGCTGGAATTTTTGATGGCAGTTGACTATTAACCCATTAATATCCAGTGCATTTATCTTTTCTGATTGATAGTGGGGATGAACATCCGCCCAGGTGAGTGACCAACACAGAAAATTATGGCTCCGCAAAATAGCAAGACGTTGCTCAAAATCCCGCTCCAATCGATCTTGGTGATATTCCCAACCATCAGTAAAAATGACAATGGGTTTGATGTTTTTGATTTTTTGGCGATCGCGTGACAATGGATAAAAAACAAAATCAGCTTTACTATCAATCAAAACATTATCTTTTAACTGTAATTCAACTTGTGTTTCAATTCTCCAGTTTTGCTGTCCTAACTTGAGAATATAACCAGTCCGACCATTAAAAATTTCTTTTCTTAGTTCAGGAATGAGCAATTCCTCAGATGGAGTATCTATTCGTTTTAGATCGGGTTTTAGATCATTAGTAAAGCGAAAAATTCTCAAAGCGTCGAGAAATTGTTGCTCTAATTCACTATCAAAGTTGCTATTGACCTTAATGCTGGATAAAGGCTGTTCCGTTACCTCTAATTTATCCCAATTTTTGAGTAAAGATTTCAGGAGCTTTTTGGCAGTATGACGACTGGTTTGATCTTGATTAAAACTATTACGATAGGCAAATAAACATTCATAACAACCATCATCACAACCGCAAGCCGTTACTATTTTTTTTGCTTTATCAAAAATTTCTTTAAATCGATCAGGCGCATTAATTAATTGCTTAAGATAGCCTGTCCCTCCAGGGACTGTATCATATAAATAAAGAAATGATTTACGAATTGGCGAATTTGTTTGAGGCTCATCCCCTGTTGCCACTTGTAGATGATCAACTTTGCCTTTAAATACTTCCTTGAGACCCAGTTGTAACGCTGCAATAAAGGAATGTTGTCCCTGATCTGTCCAAAAATTTTCGTCTGGCATCAAAAAACGGATGGATTCAGATTGAAATTCTCGATATAAATAAAGCACATCTAAAGCTTTTGCTTTCTCTGGCTTTTCTCGATATTGGCAATTAATAGCATGGTCTTTGGGATCATTTTTTTTGCCGATAGTTTTGCCACAGGTACTACAAATATGAAATCCTTCTGTCGAGATTTTTTGACCACAGATAGTCAGCGATTCTTGATTCACACTGTTTTCACCGAGATTGAGTTCCCTAAAGGTAGTTTTAGAGATATATTCCAAGCCGAAGGGGAAATCTTGGTCGGTACTTAATAATGTTTTTTCTCGATGTTCTGGGATAAAGTCTACCAACAGTTGACGTTGAAAAAAGGCAGTTTGTCGATCTTCGCTGTCATCGCCAAAGCGGCTATTTTTGTCAGAGGTGCGTGCAAAAACCTGTTTGAGTTTCAGCATTTTATGTACCTGTCCCTGATCGCTCCACATATTGTGATTACAGCGGGGACAATTTTTTTGTTTGCCTTCCGGTAGATCCGCTCGGTTGACATAGCTACAGGTTGGGCAAAAACGCCAATCTTCAGGTTTAGACAGTTGTAGATCGATTTGGTCGATAATGATTTTGCGTCCTTCGGCGTAGAAGGTTCCGCCGGGGACTAATTCACGGATCGCGATCCGACCGGGGCGTTCGTATTCAAAGGTTTGGTTTTCATAACGTTTACCCTTGTCATCTTGGGTTTTTTCTAGTTTGCGCCAAATGATTGAGCGTAGGGTGACACCAGATTCGGGAAATGCGTAATTGGGTAAAAATCCTTCATCTGTTAAAAAATTTAGGACGTTTTTGTTCTGGAGATCTTTTGTTAGGGAAGCAAAGGCTTTTTCTTCTCGCCCTAATTCGTCTAAATGGTCTCGATCTTGGAGGGCTGCTGCCCTTTCTTGATAGTTTTTGATTTTGCGGCGGATACTTGTTCGTTGATTATTGAGACGGTTAATTTCTTTATTGATACTCTCAAAACATTGGTTGAGGATGCGCCATCTTAAACCACCATTTTCTTGTTCTCCTTGTTCCATGAATTGTTGTAGTTGTGCGGCAGTTGCTGGGCTAATATCTTCATGGAATAGTTGCAAAAAATTGTCTACAAGTTGGGTTTGATTTTTGGCAACGTAATTGAGCCAGGTGAAGGGAAATTGCTGTTGCTGTTGATTGTGATTTTGGCTGTTGATCGTACTCAATACATCTCGTAATCGCTGGGGGATAAATGCGGCTTCGGATGTTTGTGCGACCCAATTATCAAAGCAAAAGGCGGTGAGTTGTCGTTCTAAGATTGCGGCGGCATCGAGGTAACATCCCGCAGGGTTGACATTGCCTTGG
>JBIKYI010000375.1:0-3859 GCA_044355355.1 Limnothrix sp.
GAGGCATTGGCGAGAAATTTCGGTTTGCCAATACCGGGTCCTATGGCAGGCATATAGGGCGGTTTTTGCAGGAGGAAAATATTTCCTTCATTTTGGATATAGGTGTTGGTGGCGGTTTGGTGAATGGCTCCCTGTTGTCGGAGGTGATGGAGTAATCCCAAGAGAAATGGTTGTAGATCGGCGGCGGTAATCTGTCTGAGGGCTTCGATGTCGTTACTGAGGCGTTGTTGCAGGTGTTGGGCGGCTTGGGCGATCGCCTCTGGGGAGAATTGCAAGGTACAAATGGCACTGCGTTCTAAGGAAGGTCCCACGGTGGCGCGATAGCCAAATTGGGTGATGATTTCCCACTCTAGGCGGGGTTCAACAATTTTTTCGATGAGGGTGCTATTCGCTGGGAGTTCGGAGCGATCGCCCTGGAGGAAGTCATCCCATTCCTTGAGCCAAGACAGATCATTGGGGAGGAAAGTAGCGACAAAATCGGCTTTGTGGGGAAATTGACCCTGCCAATAGCGAGAAAAATAGGGAATAAAATCTGCCAAAGTTATCGGTTGTAGAGCTTCCCTGAGGGCTTTGGCGATCGCCGTGCGGAGGGTGGTGCGATAGGTGCGAGCATTATAAAAACCAGCGCGATGGGCAGCATCTTGCACAGAATCAGAAAAGGTCAGCAGTTTTTTGTCGCCGTTGTAGGGGGTAGAAAACAAGACCCCAATCATGGCACTACTCAGACTGGCAGATTGTGCGCCCAAAATACTCAGACCATTAGGACTTTTACAGTAAGGACAATCACTATTAGACACCGTTTTCTTCTGTCCATCTTGATGCTCTTGGGTAACGGTGTTATCCGGTACTTCTACCCGGATTAATGTGCCATGACCACAGGCGATGCATTGTTCCCGACGGGGAGCGTTCAGATGAAAACATTCGGGACAGAGTTGTTTGATGTTGGCTTGTTGGTCAGCATCGGGGCAGGGAAATAAAAACGTTAGGGTTGGTCGTCGATTAAAGAAGGTTTTATAAAATTCCTTAGGATGATTGGGCAAAAGCTTATCGATGCCTTGATTGGGTCGAACACCTCCCCAGCCCGTCGCGCCACAACTCCGGCAATGGAGTACGGGTAAGGTTTTACGCAGTGCTTCGGGTTTCAGATCGTCAGAAAATAAGAGTTTCGGTTCGAGTTCCACCGTCGCCACCATCCGCCTGAGTTCTCGAAACCAGACCTGTACTCGCAAATTCACCCAGGGCATTGTCATCACTTTGCCCTCCTGGGTGGTGAGTTCGGTACGGGCGATCGCCATCAATGCAAACAGACTATCGAGCAATGCCCAGAGGTAATCGGGCTGACCCTGAACGGAGATACCGAGGAGATGGGCGAGTTTGGCTGTCAGTTCTGGATAGGTGCGGGGGACAAGGATTTTTTGGGTTGGTTCTTCAAAAAAGCGAATGAGATTATGCACCAGGGGCAATTGTTTGAGGGCTTTACCGAGGTCTAAACACCACTTTTGGGAAGGTTCGCCGCTGGTTTTGCCATCTTCGGGACAGCGATGACCGAGCCAGAGTTTCGCTTGGGCGCGGATATAGTGATGGGGATCTGGATAGTTCTCAAACTGTAGTTCTGCTAGGCGATCGCCCCCTGGGGGAAAGATCATCAAAAATTCTTGGGGATTGTCCTGTAGGAGAAATTCTTGAACCGTGAGGCGACTTTCGGTGATGAGGGCGGCGCTATCAAAGGATTCCTGGAAAATATTCTTGGCATAATACAACATTTCCTGTTGGGTTTCGGGGCTGCCGAGGGTGGCTGATGTGCCGACGCAGGCGATATGTTGCGGGGGCGTTTGGAGGCGATGTTTGAGGCGACGCAATAGGCAAGCGAGATCGGTTCCCTGTGCGCCATCGAAGGTATGGAATTCATCGACGACCAAGTACCGCAGGGTTTCGGGTTGATTGTTGCGCCATAGGGCTTGATTGCCGGGCTGCATTAACAGCAAATCCAGCATTTTATAGTTTGTCAGCAGGATGTCGGGGGGGCTATTCCGCAGGCTGTAGCGGTCGGTGATGATCTGGTCTGGGGTCATCACATGGGTCGGGTTTGCTTCTTTATCGCCTACATACAGTCCAGCGTTAATTTTGCCGTGGAGGTTGGGTTGGGCATGAATGAGTTTGGCGATCCGTTTGGCTTGGTCGGTGGCAAGGGCATTCATCGGATAGATCAAGATTGCCTTAATGCCTTGCTCCCGTTGGTGTTGGCGGCAATGTTCGAGGATCGGCAGTAGGAAACATTCGGTTTTGCCGGAGCCTGTCCCTGTGGCAACGATGGTGGATTGATAATTAGGCGGACTGAGGCGTTCAAAGGCGATCGCCTGATGTTGGTGGGGCTGAAAACCGAGGGGAATTTCTGGGAAGGGTTCACCGGGGTGATCGCTAGGCTGGAAGGGTAAACCGAGATTAATATAGGGACCCTTGTAGTATTGATCTGCTGCCTGGAGAAAAGTATCGATGAAGGAGTCAAAACCGTCTGTGGTGGGGTGAAAGGTGGTGCGGAGATAATCGGCAACGCAGTTTTTTATTTGACTCGCGACGACGGAAGGGATCATACAGGCTTAGAAAACATGATCTTAAGTACTTGTATTCTAGTTGGATTCTAGTGTGTCAGTGACGATAGGCAAGTTTGGTGACAATTTATGTACTGAGTCTATACTGAGAATATATACTTTGATGGGGTGTGATGTCATATGGCGCAGGCAAAAACGGCAAAGTTGTTTATGAATGGCAATAGCCAAGCGGTGAGATTACCTCAAGAATTTCGGTTTGAGGGGAAAGAGGTTTATATCTACCGTGAGGGCGATCGCGTGATTTTGTCTCCGAAGCGGCGGTCATGGCGTGATTTTTTTGAGAATACACCTTTAGCTTCACCGGATTTTATGACGACGAGACGGAATGAGCCTCCTCAGCAACGGGAGGATCTGTTTTAGATGTTTCTTCTGGATACGAATATTTGCATCTATGTCATGAAGCAACGTCCACCGGAGGTTTTAAGTCGGTTTGAGGCGATCGCCACACAGGAACCCCTTGGTATTTCGGTAATTACTTTAGCGGAACTGGAACATGGTGTGGTCACATCTCAGGCACGGGCAAACAATTGCGCAATTTTAGAGGCATTTCTGTCTAATGTTGACGTGATCGATTGGGGCAAAAAGGCGGCAAAGGTCTATGGAGAAATTTGTACAGATCTAGAGCAAAAAGGGATGATCATTGGTCAGATGGATTTGATGATTGCTGCCCATTGTTTGAGTTTGGATGGCGTTTTGGTGACGAATAATGTGCGGGAATTTGAGCGAGTGCCGGGGTTGAAGCTTGAAAATTGGGTTGTTGGATTGTAATTGTTCTTCGTTATAGTGAATTTAAAATCTTCTGTCTCGGGAAGGGCGATCGCCAAATTTCTGAGTTTATTAGATCTTGTTTGATTTTATTGATGGATGAGATGGGACATGGAAATTACCAAAAGTCAGTTTAAAAACCAGTTTGAGAGTATTTTAGACCGCTTGAACCAAGGGCATGAGGAGATCATTATTGTTGATAATGGTGAGCCTTTGTTTCGGATTTCTCGGTATGAAAAACGGCAGGGAACAACAGAACTATTCGCACCTCTGCGGGGTAAGGTCAAGTATTACGAAGACTTACTGATGTCAACCACCGATGAGTGGGAAGAAATATGACTGTTGTTTTGGATACTTGTGCGTTGATTTGGTGGAGTTTAGATCCCGATCAACTTTCGGCTCCGGCGAGGTCTCTGTGTGATGAAATGGAGATCAAAAAGAATGGTTTAGTCGCTTCTATTTCGTTGTGGGAGATTGCTTTGAAG
>JBIKYI010000073.1:0-8752 GCA_044355355.1 Limnothrix sp.
GACGACCAAAGCGAACAAGACTTTTCATATAAATAAACCTCAAAAGAATAACGATGCAAATAACACCTATGCCGCCATTAATAGGCAAAATAAATGCCGCTTGACATTCAATGCAATAGTCAATACAGCTTCTTTAAGGTTATTCAAAAAATGAATGCTGACCCTAACAGCCGACAAGCTATCACAACAAAGAATGATGAGCTATGGGACGAGTGTAAACAAAATGAAGTTCCATCACTGAGTCACTCCCTAATCCCATGATCTAGCCTTATTATTTTGCGCAGAAGAAGCAGTGTAATCCGCCAAAATAATTCGGATTCGACTCTAACATATCCAAAAAAGCTTTGACCAAGTTGCTTAAATCAAAATTGGGTATGGCTGCGTAAACGGTTCTTCGCACTCGGAGCGAAAAACTGAGTTTTAATCGGGATGACAGGATTCGAACCTGCGGCATCCTACTCCCAAAGCAGGCGCGCTACCAAGCTGCGCTACATCCCGTTGTTATCGTTCCAGTGCTCTATTCTATGACAATTTGCGCAAAGAACACAGCATTTTGCAATTTCTTTTTCGATCCTGGCGATCGATCACCTCTCGAAACAAAGTCTGCTAACGAAAAATCCTTATTTTCTGGGTTGGGATGATGAAATTCTAATGCTCGATAATCACTAAAACCACAACGAGTACAGACTTGCTCCTATTTATATTCTCGGATAAAGGTATAGAGTTGTTTGCGTCGTTGATTTTGCTGTGTTTGTTTACAACTACGACAACGGGAGCGGCGGTAAACTTTTCCCTTAATCACATTTGCAATTTCAAAGCTTGCCTCTGGTTGTTCCTGATGGCAATATTTGCAGCGTTTTAACATTAGCGACTTAACTGGGATACCAGAACATCCCCTTGATGCCCTCTGGATCCAGGATAAAACCGAGGCGACGGTAGAATTCGATCACCTGGGGATCGGCGAAGAGGGTGATGTTACTGATGTCTGATTCCCGGAGTTTTTTGATGATAAATTTCATCAAGCCTTTGCCTAACCCCTTGCTCTGGAATTCTGGGTGAATCACCACATCCCAAACGGTGGCGTTAAAGGCACAGTCGGAGGTTGCCCTGGCGAAACCAATTAGGCGGCGGCGGTTACTGTTACGGACTTCCCAGACGGTGACGACGAGAAAGCTGTGTTGGATGGCTTTGCGGACTTTGCGAATCGGTCGCCTTGCCCAACCTACTTTGTCGCAGAGTTCTTCTAATTCGTAGAGATCGATATCTCGGTCTAAACTAAAAAAGATGCGGGGGTATCCGGCAGACTCTAGCTGATTATCACGAGTTTGCAGGGGATCGGGTTGGTCAGCAGTGTTGTTGAGTAGTCTTTTTAAAAAACCCATGCGCTTTTTTGTCGGGCGATCGCTCTAGAGAATAGCGTGGCAGGCAGCGAACAGCCATTATTCCTGATCATCTTACACCGAATATTCCAGTAGAACTGCTTTGTTTTCTGGAAGCTCCTGAAGATTGTCAGGGGAGGTTCGGATATTGCATTAAGTTGATGGGGTAAACTGATGTTATGCAGGGGCAGTAGGCGATCGCCAAACGAGAAATTAAACCGAATGAGTTCTAGCATATCTATCCCAGTTGTGAGCTTATGACAACGGCGTTGAAACCATCCACCCTCGATTTGCTGAAGCGGTTTAATCGCTCTTTTCCCCAGTTCTATGAGCAATTTGTCAGTAGCGAGATCCAACTCCAAAACCTACAACTTGCTTATCGACTCTACAAATCGAAAGAAGCCATTATCGATGTCGCACCAGAGGGGAGCAAAAGCGCCCTTCATTTTGCCTATCGCAATCAATCCTTTTTGTTAAGCGATATCTTTGGGGTGTTAGCAGCCTATGGATTAAAAATCCATAGCCTCAGCCTCTATGGACAGATCAAGCCCCCCATGCTGGTGTTTATTAAACTCGTGATCTCCAGGGGGAACCAGGCATTAACCCAACAGACTTCGGATAATGTTTGTCGGGCAATCCGCGAGGCGCTGGATGGTCGTTTTGAAGTGGAAGAAATGCTGGCGGTGGAGTTTAATCTTGACGCTGGTTTGGAACAAGTGGAAACGGAGTTTTACATTGATCCGGTGTTTCATTTGCCTGCGCTACTGATTGAGGCGGATAACCAACCGGGACTGTTTTATAAAGTAATGTACGCCACCTGGCAGGAAGATCTGTTGGTGGTGAATGCGAATCTCTTGGTCTGGCGAGGACGTACCCGTCTAATCTTGTATCTTTTGGGGCCGAACGAAAGTTTAATCCCTGATTATTTAGGACAACGTATTGCGGAAAGTATTAAAGCGCGATTGTTAGGAGAGTAGTGCTTTGTATTATTTCGCAAGATATCTAGGGGACGACCTTGTTTAATAGATCATAGCTAGAACAGATCCATAGATAGAGTGGCTATATGGCGACGGCGGTAGTTCGAGGTGTTCTCCATACTTATGATTGGTCAGGGACGGAATCGCAACAGTTATCTGAGGATGGTGCTGCCTTACCAACGCTTGTCTTTATCCATGGGTGGTTACTCAGTCGTTGTTATTGGCAACCGATTATTGAGCGCCTATCGCCATTTTATCCCTGCTTAACTTATGATTTGCGGGGGTTTGGGGAATCGGCTGCCAAAAATCTAGGCGATCGCTATCCCGAACAAGGCTTTACCCTCCGGGATTATGCAGAGGATTTACAGGAACTTTTAACCCAACTCAATATCAAAAAAGCCTGGTTAGTGGGACATTCCCTTGGGGGGAGCATTGCCCTCTGGGCGGCGGATCAGAATAGAGACCAGATCGCCGGGGTGATTTGCCTTAATTCAGGGGGCGGGATTTATCTAAAGGAAGATTTTGAAAAATTTCGTTCTGTGGGACAAAAATTGATTAAAACCCGTGTGCCCTGGATGGCGCATATTCCTTTTCTCAATCTTGCTTTTTCGCGTTTAATGGTTGTCCAGAAGTTGGAAAAACATTGGGGTAAGCAGCGCATTCAGGATTTTTTAGCGGCGGATAGTCGCACGGCAGTGGGGGCGTTATTGGATACGACGACGGAACAGGAGGTACACCATTTACCGCGTTTGGTGGCTCAACTCAAACAACCGGTTTATTTTCTAGCAGGTCGTCAAGATTCAGTCATGGAACCGAAATATGTCTACCACCTGGCGAGCTTCCATCATTCCTTTGGGGCAGGGGGGGACAATGTGATTGAAATTGAGCATTGTGGGCATTTAGCGATGGTGGAGCAGGTGGCAAGGGTTAGCGAAATCTTGTTGGAGATTTTAAGCCAAAATACGCATTAAAAAGTCTGTAAAAGTGTAGGGAGATTGACTACAATGCTTAGTAGAGACATATATGTTCGCTCTGCTAATAATTGGGAGAAGCTTATGCTACACCGCAAGATTAATCAAATCTGCAATGATGAAAAAGAAGTTTGCATATTCTTGCGGGATCAACAACGCTGGATTGAAAGTGCTACGATCACAGCGTTTGAAGGGGAGATCCTCACCATCCGTTATGAAACGGAAGAGGATGATGAAGTGTCTTCCTGGGAAGAGTTGGTTCGTTTAGAAAGTGTCGGTGCGATCACGCAAAAGTTAGCGTCTGTCCCCAAGATGGATGTGGAATTGACGATCTCGGAAGATTGTCCTGAGGCAGAACAGATTTTTCCTCATTTTCCTGAGTCTAAAAATCAGGATTAATTGTAGTTACTAGTTTATTTAGTTTATGTGGACTCATCCTGGACTCAATTAACTCTCTGAACTGGTTTAGTTGCTAGTGGCGATCGCCGCAAATTCTGGACAATATCCCTCTGGTGTCACTTTGAAACGATACAAGGGGGATTTTCTCTGTTGGCAACGCATGGCTTTCTGGAAGCGGCAATTGACACAGCAGTTGAGGTTGGCGAATCGTTCGAGGTCAATTTGGTTACGTAGTAATTCACGCTCGTTGATACCCCGCACAACCAGTTCCGCCCCCTGCCAATGGGCTTCGACTAAGCCTGTGTCAGCGAAGGCTTGCCAGCGGGGATCGTCGCTAATGCTGTTGGGGAGGCTGAGGGTCACCCAGGAGCCTAATTCGTTAATTTCCCCTTCATATTCAGTGTGTTGGGGAATATCCGGCTGTATAAAGGTGTCGCCGATGGGAAGTTCGACCAGGTTGCCTGTAGCGGGACAATGGAGTTTGTAGCGGGTTTGGAGTTCTTCGAGGGCGGTTAAATGGCTAAGATCGTCCATTGCACCATGGAAAAAAATGACGTGCTGGGGACGGAGGTTGTGGATCAGTTGGGTGGTGTTGCGACCATCGCTATGTTCGGCAAGGAGATAGGTTTCGATCTGGACATGGGCGAGGGGGGCGATCGCCGAGAGGGGCGGTTGATCTAGATCGAGCCAAACCCCTGGATGTTCGGGTAAGAGTAACAAACAGGGACTCTGGGGATCCTGACAATACTGGGCGAAGTCGTAGGTGTAGTCGGTGATGATGATATGTTGCCCCTGGCTCAGGTCGGGGTGCTCCCGGTCATTGAGGCGGTGCATTCTGGGGTAGACCCGCTCATCCCAGAAGAGAGATTGATGTTTGGCGAAATTTTGGACAGTGCTGGGCAATTCTGGCAAAATATCGAGGTAATGATCGCAGGCACGGGCGACATTTTGTTCCACCCAGATATCCAGTTTTTTGCCCGTAAACTGGTGGTGCGATCGCAGTAATTTGAGAATTTCCTGCCCCAGTCCAAGACGCGGCACGGGTAACAGTACCGATTGCCCCAACTCCAGAGCATCTAAAATACGACTCGTTAAATATTTTTCCTGTTGACGGCGATGGGGATGGCGTACCGTGCCATAGCTGCCCTCGATAATCAACACATCCGGCTGTAAGCCCCGCAATTCCTCTATGGACAGCCCATTCACCAACTGGAAATGGGACACGGAAAAATCCCCCGTATAAAACAAGGTATAGTCCCGTTCCTCGGTGTGGAGCCTCAATAACGCCGCCGCTGCCCCCGGTAAATGTCCCGCCGGAAAAAGCTGAATCGTTAGCTGATCTAAAATCTCGATGGGCGATCGCCAAGATAGCGTCAAGGCAAAATCCAGATCAACAACCTGGGTCGGCCAATTGAGAGGCAAGAGAGCCTTCGTCGCCGCACTCATATAAATTGGCACATCCGGATACAGCCGATGGAACGCCAATAACCCCTCCGCATGATCCCGGTGGGCATGGCTACAGAACACCGCATCAATCCTGCCCTGATCCAGACGACCCAATTCTAAATGGCTTAAATCCGTTAAACCACAATCCAAGAGCACCCGATAAGTACCGATCTGCACCAACAGACAAACACCCTCCCCCTGACGACCAATGGCGTAGGGCAGACAGGAAAACGGTACAGCATGGGCAGATGGAAGGGTTGCAGTCAGCATTTCACACAAAAAATCTGAGAATCTCGAAAGTTAAATCCTATACAACCGAGATTCTAACAGCACCATGGGGGCAGAAACCTAAACCCTGGGGCGATCGCCACCCTAATGGGCAGACCCATTACCATGGTAGTCATCAGAATCATAGAAACCATTCTGAGTGCCGAAAAATAAACAAGCCATGGTGAACAAGGGCGCAAAAATCAGCAGTAATAATTTCACATCCATAACAGACAAGCACTCCAAAAAACAAGAAAAGCAGAAGATTCAGCCTTCATGATAACGACATTCAGAAAACAGCCAAATAAATTGTCATAGATTGAAAAGATGAAAAAATTCGCAATTCTCCGCAATTCTCAGGATTTTTTCGCCAACTTAGCCTCCATTCCTCTCCTAGCCATCCGAGGAATGACGATCTTCCGGTTCTCCTTCGATCATGCCAGAAAGCGCTTCAGACATCATTTTCGGATCCATAAAGAGAATTTTCGTATTCTCACTCCGACCAATTTTTTCATTCACTTCCATGTACTGACGCGCCAACATAAACCGGAGAATTGACTGTCCTTCCTTGGGATTTTGTTCAATAATTTTGAGCAATGATTCCACCGAAGCGGTAATTGCTTCAATATCTTCCATGGTGGCACGTTTGCGACTTGCGGCTTCCTGTTGCTGTTCGAGGGATTCCTGGAGGCGTTCGGGGACGATAATGTCCTGAATTTCTACCAGGGTGACTCGTACCCCCCATTTACTGGTGACAGTACTGAGTTGGCTGATCAGTTTGGAGTTGATTTCTTCCCTGGAACTATAGGTTTGTTGGAGTTCGAGGTTACCAATCTTGGAACGCAACATCGTTTTGACGACGTTTTCAAGGGAACTCATCAGGTCATCGACATCGTAGTAAACGCGGTATACATCGAAAATTTCCCAGTAAATAATGGCATCGACTTTGATGGAAATGTTGTCTTTGGTGATCACCTGCTGGGGGGCAATATCGAGGACTCGCTCCTGTAACCCTTCTTTGAAGACAATGCGATCAATGAGGGGGGTGATAAAGTTCATGCCGGGTTTGAGCACCCGTTTAAAGCGCCCAAAACGAGCGACGATCGCCTGTTCGTTTTCTTCGACGATGTGAATGGATTTGTAGAGGAGAAAGAGGAGGAGAAAGGCAACGATGCCTGCCACGACCAAAACGATAATTATTTTTGAATCCACGGAATGGTTACCTCGCCATGACGTTAACTGGGGTTATGCCATTAAGTTCTGGCATGGGTTACTGCGATTGGTTCCTGTCATTGCTTGCTGTCATTTAGGTTATGCCATTCTTTCTGATCTTTTTGATATTTTTCATGGTTGTGGTGATTTCTGTCTGGTTAGTGGGTGGTTGTCCATTGTTGGTAGTCGGCGACTAGTTGTTTGAGGATCTGGTGTTTGATGCGTTGGAGGACTTCACTGAGGAGGCGATCGCCAGTCATTTCCAGTAAAGGTTTTGGCGTTAACCGGAGGGGCGGCGGCACATCCAGGGTGACAGTTAGATCCGCTCTCCCTTCGAGGTGAATCTGTCCGTCCTGATCGAGGGGCGTTAAACTGCCATCAAGGGTTAACTCGAACCCATCCATAAAGGCTTCTAGACCTTTTAGCTGGTAATCGACGCTCTGGAGATGGACAATATTGTGGCGATCGCACCAAATTTTTAGGGTGACAATCGGCTGGAACTGGTACAACTCTAAAAAGCCAATGGGTTGCATTTTGAGGCGATATAGCTCGGCATTTACCTTCTCGGTTAACTGGGGATCGGCGATCGCCCCCACGATCTGGTCAGTTTGCCGGAGGTAGTCCCTAATGGTCGGGGAGAGCAAGGGGACATCTAATTGCACAATTTCCGTAGCGGCAAAGCGGACTTGCATAACAACCTGGGGCAACAACAATAGATTGGAATTGGAATAGATTTGGCATTTTAACGATCCTTAGGCGATCGCCAAATATGCACAAAATTCAGAATAAGCAACTAAAATCCCCCAAAGGTCAAGGGAAAAAGTCCACCTATGTAAAGCAACGTAAACTTATGTCACCTTTTCGCGAAGGGACTTCTAGCCCTGCGGTAAACTAACCCATAATCCAGAATGCTGACACATAAAACCACATTCTTGTAGGAGTTAACACTCAATGTCTCATAGCGTTAAAATTTATGACACTTGCATTGGTTGTACCCAGTGCGTCCGTGCCTGTCCTCTTGATGTCCTAGAGATGGTTCCTTGGGATGGCTGCAAAGCTGGTCAGATCGCGTCCTCTCCCCGTACAGAAGACTGCGTAGGTTGTAAGCGTTGCGAAACCGCTTGCCCCACTGACTTCCTCAGCATTAGAGTTTACCTCGGTGCCGAGACTACCCGCAGTATGGGTCTTGCTTACTAAAGTATTACCCTTTTAACAAAACTTTTTTGTATTGGGTTTTATAACATAATTGCCCTAATAACATCCTTCAATCATTCTGGTCATCTTCGGAGAGGCGTTTTGTCCTCTCTTTTTTTGTGGTGAATTTTGGGGGAATTTCTGTCATGGGCGAGGGGTGATCGCCAACCAAAACATCCAACCCAAGAAAAAGCTTCACAACATAATTTGCCTAAATAATCCACTAACTTGTAAAATCTAAAGTTCTGGAAGCCAACAGAATTATATACAAAGACCTATCTGTAATTATTATGAGTAAGCGTTTACAGGTCGTCCTCAACCAGGACGTCCGCAAACTAGGTGACAACGGAGACCTCGTAGAAGTTGCTCCTGGTTACGCCCGCAACTATCTCCTCCCCCAAGGTATTGCCTCCCTCGCGACCCCCGGCATCCTGCGTCAAGTTGAACAGCGCCGTGAGAAAGAACGCCAACGTCTGCTCGCAGAACTCAAGGATGCAGAAGATCGCAAAGTCGCCCTCAAGACCGTCGGCAAGCTCATCATCCGTAAGCAAGTCGGTGAAGACAACCTCATCTTCGGTACTGTCACCACCCAAGATATCGCAGATGCAATCAAGGAAAGAGCAGGTCAAGACGTGGATCGTCGAGGCATCACTCTTCCTGAAATCAACAAAACGGGTAGCTACCAAGCTCAGGTTAAGCTCCACCCCGAAGTGACGGCAACCGTTGATTTCGATGTGATCTCTCTCTAGTCAGAGAAAGTTTAATTCTTAAATACATCATCAAACTATGAAAAAAACGAGGCGATCGCCTCGTTTTTTTCATAGTTTGTTCATTAGTGTTGCCTAGATCAATTTTCAGAAACCAGCCAAACAGCCAACACTATAAACCACTCGAATTTAAACTCTGA
>JBIKYI010000075.1:0-8738 GCA_044355355.1 Limnothrix sp.
AGTCAGAGTCCCCATAATTTAGGTGTACTGCAATTAATTCGCTTTTCTGGTTTTTCGACTGTAACCGCCGTAATTGTTCTGGTAAACGGTTGTTTCAGTGAATGGCTAATCGATTACTCAGGAAAATATGTCAAAGATCAGACAAAAGATGACCGACAAGATCAACGAAAAAAAATTTCTAATCATAATTTTTTAGTTCTAGGAATTGTCATTTTTATCATTGCCCATTTATTGGGTTTTCTCACGTTAAAAACTGTCGATATTACCACTGAAGAAGCGGCAAAAATTGGCATTATCCAGGGCAATATTCCTAATGAAATAAAACTCTATGAAAATGGCACTTCCAAGGCGATCGCCAACTATACCAAAGGCTATCAATCCCTGACAAATCAAGCTATCGATTTAGTGGTTACTCCAGAGACAGCATTACCCTTCAAAATTGAACAAGTTATTGCTTGGACAGACTTTTATCGTGTCGTCTTGCGGGAAAAAATACCTGTGCTCTTAGGGGCATTTGGCACAGAAGATAAAAACTTTACCAATAGCCTATTTTTGATTGGTTCCCAAGGGGAAATTATGAGTCGTTATAATAAACAGCAACTCGTGCCCCTCGGTGAATATATTCCCTTTGAAGCGGTGTTGGGGAAGTTTATTGATCGTCTGTCCCCCTTAGATGCGCACCTCGTTCGGGGCGTGAATCCACCGACCGTCAATACCCCCATTGGTCGGGCAACCGTCGCCATTTGCTACGAATCCGCCTACCCTGAGCATTTTCGTCGGCAAACCGCTGCTGGAGGAAAATTTATTGTCGTGTCCTCCAATGATGCCCATTACAGCGCCACTATGCCAGCCCAACACCATGCCCTGGATGTGATGCAGGCGATCGCCAATGATCGTTGGACAGTGCGAGCCAGCAATACGGGCTATTCCGCCATCGTCACCCCCACCGGAGCAACCCAATGGCTCTCCAACCTCAATGAATACGCCGTCCATGCCGGGACAATTTATTTACGTAGCACCATGACCCCCTACGTTCGCTACGGTAATTGGCTCATTCCCTTAAATCTCGTCTTAATCTTGCTGCTTAGTATTTACTGGAAAACTCGCTAGTTGTACTCAAAATCCCCCTCAAAATTACGATCCAAAATTGCCAAGCAAAACGATTTTGCGTCAGAGTATATAAACAGTAAAAACCAAGCAAAACCATCAACGGAGTAATCATTCATGGGTTTTAACCTCGACACCATTCCTAGCCAAACAGGCAAAAAGGCGGTCGTCACAGGAGCCAACACAGGACTCGGCTTTGAAACAGCCTTAGGTTTGGCAAAAACCGGAGCAACCGTCATTCTGGCATGTCGTGACCCGGAAAAAGCAGCCCAGGCAAAGGCGCAAATCCTGACCCAAGTACCCAACGCAGACATCGAAACCATTCCCCTCGATTTAAGTCGTCTCGCTTCCGTTAGGGAATTTGCCGCCCAGTATCAACAGAAATATGATCAGCTAGATTTGCTCATTAACAATGCAGGCATCATGTTTCCGCCCTACACTAAAACAGAAGATGGCTTTGAAAGTCAAATTGGTGTGAATCATTTGGGACATTTTTTGCTAACAGCTTTACTTCTCAAATTAATGCCTGATAGTTCTGAATCTAGAGTTGTTTCCCTCAGTAGTAATGCCCATAAATTCGGCAAAATTAATTTTGAAGATTTGCAATCAGAACAAAAATATTCCTCTACGGCCGCCTATGGTCAAAGTAAATTAGCTTGCTTATTATTTGCGGATGAACTGCACCGCCGTTTAGTCGCTAATGGGAAACAAATTTTGTCTGTTTGCGCCCATCCTGGGGTTGCTCAAACTGAATTAGCTAGACATATGCCTAGTTTTTTGGTGTTGATTATGAGGTTTACTGTTGCTCCATTAATTACACATCCGGTCGAGCAAGCCGCATTACCGATTTTGTTAGCTGCACTGGGATCTGAGGTGAAAGGAGGCAATTATTTTGGCCCCCAAGGTGCTGGAGAAATGACGGGTCAACCGGGTTTAGCGGTAAAGGCTCCCCATGGTCAAGATGCCGCAGTGGCAGCAAAATTATGGCAGGTTTCTGAAGCTTTGACAGGCTGTCAGTTTACTCTTTAAAACTGCTTTTATAATTCTTTTTTAATTGTTTAATTGACTGAATTTATTGTTGAGGAAGAAATTTGCCAAAGATCTTGAAATTCTGTGTAAGTCAATGTTCTTGACCAATCCCATAGAAGTTTATAGCAGGCTCTTTTGCTGGGGGCATGGGTTTGTTCTGAGAGATATAAATCTCGAACTTGTGGGAAAATTTCTGACAGGCGATCGCCCTCAATTTCAATGAGGAAATCAAGGGTATCGGTGACAAGTTTCAGGCTAGATTTTCGATGTTCTGTCCCTAAAGCCTCTAAAAGACTGGACAAAAGTATAGGATGGTTGGGTTCGTAAATAGCTAATTTAGAGAGCAGGTAAATTCGTTTATGGTTCGGGAGATTTGCGGCTAATTTTTGCAGAATAGTGGTGGCAGCAAGTTGTCGTTCTTGGGCTGTTTTTTGGCGAAATTTGTGGGGGTTAGATCCCATAGAATGTGATATATCTTCATTCAAAAGAACTTCGAAGACTAAGGAATTATCTGGATCAATTTCTCGTAAACTATCGAGAATATTACTGCGTTGATGAGGGTCAATGGATTCCTGTAGCAGCATTTCTAGGGTTTGAATCGCCAGGGAATTTTGGGGAGACAGTTTACCTAATCGCAGGGCAGCTTTGCGTCGGAGATTAATTTTTGATTCGTTTTCAATAATCTGTTTTAAAGTCGATAAAACCTGCTGATTTTTAGGATTAATTGCCCCTAAACTACGGCAAATATTAAGCTTAAATGCAACAGGAAGTTCGGTATTTAATAAATTTTCTAATGTGGCGATCGCCGTAGGATTACCAAAATCATGATTTTTACCGAGACTATGGGCAGCGAGCCATTGTTCAAAGGGATCTTGACTCGTTTGCAAAAAAGCTTCTAGGGCTGGAATGGTAAGTTGGCGATCGCTCCTCGCTAGGGCGATTCCCGCCTGTTCAACCATTGGCACAGGTAATATCGGAGTATTTTGGGGATTCACAAAACGCCATTCCACCAGTCGCTGAATCACAGTTTTAGCTTGGGAAAAATCAGAAAATTCAGCCAAACTTTTACCGACTAAACAAATTGCTCTGAGGTCATAAAAACCACCACAATTATCCTGCCATTGCCATAATGTTTGTAGAAATAATTCTTTTTCTTGCAGATTAAGATTCTCCCGTCCTAGCCATAACAAAATAATTTCTTGCCAACTTGATTCAAAAATTGGATAGATAGTTTTATGATTATTTTTATGATTAAGATAGTTGAAACAAATTAACTCTTGTCCATGGGCGATCGCCGTCGCCGCAAAATATTCTTGAAACGTTGGATGATAAAAGCTATAAATTTTTTCGCTCGTCGCTTCCGAATGACCGACTGTTACTAACCACCCTAATTGTAAGGCTAGTGTTAATAAATCCGGATCAATCGCATCAAAATAATGCTGAAGCTCTCCTTCCTTGAAACGAAAACTAGCCGGATTTTTTCGCATTCCTAATAATGCTAAATTACCTAAGGCTTGATTTAGCGATCGCCGTTGGGTTCTAGTTGTCGGAAAAGTATCCTGTTTCCAATCATAAAATCGATCCACAAATTGACGATAGAGAATTGATTTAGTGCTGGGTAATTTGCCCTGGGTTAATTGCCAAGTGCGACATAATAAAACCAAATAAAGCGGATGACTCGCCACATCACGAATGCGAAAATTTACCCTCCGCTCTAATTCTGTGATCAGGCGATCGCCCAAATCAGGCTGAGCTTTAAACCACTTTTGAATAAAAACTTCAACCTGATTAATACCAGATAATCGGTCATCATTAAAACTTTGACAACGATAAAGATTAAAGTAAGTCAGGACATTTTTTCCTGCTTCCCAAATGCTAGTTCGACAGGTTAAAACTACAGGCGCATGACCAAGCCAACCCTGTAATTCTCGCTCAAGTTTGGTGGCAACAGAACTAGGCTGTTCCCCCACCTCATCCAAAGCATCCAGTAATAGCCATACCTGTCCCGATTCAATAAATGTGATGAACTCAGTGAAAATTTCTGGGGTGATCGTAAATGTTTTAAAAGCCTGTTTTAACCATGTCGTTGTGAGGTATTCTTCTAGCGATCGCCCTTCTAAGTCTGCGAGGGAAATCCAGATTGGCAAATATTTTAGGTTTGAATTTGCTTCAATTAAGCTTAAAGCAAACTGCTGTAAAAAAGTGCTTTTACCTGCACCAGGTTCGCCAATAATGGCAATACGAATACTCTGATTTTTTTCAGTTTTCTGTTGCAAACATTGCTCTAATAAATCCTGAGGCTCATAACTGTTTAATTCAACATCATCACCCGTTTTATCTTCAGCAACAAGGCTTTCGCGCACCCCCAAAGGCACGTATACATCTCCTAGCTCAAACATCATCCCATCTGCCGCAGTAAGGGGGTTACTGGTCAAGCGAATATTTAAAGCATCTCGACAAATCTCTTGCCAGCGATCGCCTATTTTTTGCTCTGTATCTACGCGCTTTTGGCTGTCAGTAATTAAACTGGAATTTTGATCTGTCCAAGCTGCTTCAAAACGAGTGAGATTATAATCCCGTTCCCAGCGATCGCCCCAAAAATTAAGCGTAAAATGCCAGTCCTCAGAACCTCTAGTAATGGTGCGATTATCCTCAAGTATACCGAGGTGATCCGCAAGATGTTTCAGAGCTATTTTGATTTGCGGCAAAGTTAAAGGCTGTTCAGGATTTGCCAATTTACTCAGGGTTTGCAAATAGCGCAATTTTGTCCGTACAACCAAACGTGTCGCAGTCTGCCAATGAATTTCAATTTGAGAATGCAACCGTTCAATGGTCACTTCATCCCCATTGAGGGAATCATTTGCAAAATCAAGCAGCGCAAACAACAACGATTGCGATCGCCCCTTGGGTACTGCTCCATAACTTTGCTTCGGCATAGTTTTAAGGCTGCCACAATAGAACTTGAAAACACCCTAATTTGGTTGTTGATCAAGACACGGAGAGGGGGAGACAAGGCGAAAGAGAGGTGGCTATTTTATTCTCAAAAAAAGATGTCTTAAACAAGATTTTGGAGACAAACAAAGTCAATTATTTCACCGCGTCTCCTTGTCCCCCAGTCTCCCCTTTCCTAACCAGAACCTAATGCACAAATTGAGGCATCATTTCCGCCGCAGTGAAAATGCCCGACAAACCATGCTTCTGGAGCCAAACACCCGTTTTGAGGTAACCAAATGCGGGGCCACAAACATTCGCTGCCATGCTAGTTTCATCACCCAAAGTAAAGGTATGGGTAGAAATTTTGCCTTCAAAAGTACGACCTGTGACCTGCACATTGGTGCTGAGGGGTTTCTTCGGATTGCGCGTATCCACAACACCGCCAACCGTCACCTGATCGCGGGAGCAAATACCAGCCATTTCCAGCATCACATCATCGGCATGTTCCATATTTTCCAAAGAAATAATGCCATTCGTGCGATCCAACAACGCTGCCACTTCCGCATCAGTCATCGCACGAGCTGTTTCGACATCATATTCTGGCATATGGGCAATATCTTCACGGATGGTAGCGCGATAGGCTTCCCAATTGGCAATACCTACCCCGAAGGTGATTTTTACGCTGTGGACTTCCGCATAGCTCTGGGCGGCAACGGCAGCAGCAGCAGTGAGTAAACCAGGGGTTGCACCACAACCAGTCATGTAGGTGATGCCCGCATTTTTGACATCATCGCGGAGGGTGAAAATTTGCTCCATGGCGCTGGTGCGTTTGAGGGCATCCACGAGCACTCCTTGCCAACCGGAGGCAACAAATTGGCGGGTTACATCTGCCATAAAGGTGTTTGGCAAGTTGGGTAAGGCAAGGAAAAAACCATCAACGTCAGCATTGACAATAAGATCGGCAATGCTGTTGTTACTCAAAACACCATAGGTTTCGACATGACCGACGGAGCCTTGGGAATTGTAGGTGTCAATGCAGAGGTTGGTGTCTAGTCCGGCGGGATTATAGGCATAGCCTTTGTGATCGGCGGCGGCGACGAGGAGCATTTCTGATTTGGGGGCGAGGATCCGGGCAGCGGCTTGTCCTAAGCCTCCAAAGCCCAATACACCGACGCGAATTACGTTACTCATAGGTTTTGTTCTCTAGGGAATTGGATAGATATGGAATTTGATAGTTGTGGGTCTATATTTCGTCTGGATATAGACTGTTTATTATCGGCAGAAATTGGACTAAATCCCACGAACTCTTTTGAGGGCAGCGACAACGCTGGGGGGGAGTTGGCGCATGATTTTACCTTTTTCGCGGTCAACGCTGACGAGGACAACTTGCCCTGTGAGGTATAGTTCTCTACCGTCGGGGGATTCGATGCGATTTTCCCATTCCATGCGCACGCCTTTGATTTCTAGCATCCGGGTTTTGACGATCGCCACCATGCCCATGCGGAGAGGTCGATGATACCGGGTGGTGAGTTCGAGGACGGGCAATTCGCAGCCTAATCGCACCAGTTCTGCATAGTCCAGTCCAATGGATTGGAGGCAGGCAACACGGGCTTCTTCGAGCCACTGGATGTAATGACCGTGCCAAACGACACCAGCATAGTCTGTGTGGTGGGGATAGACGGTGATGGGATATTCAAACCAGGGTTCGCTGGTGGCATGGAGAGCGGGTGTCCGGGCGATCGCCATGGTGGGAAGTTCTTTTGATTCTGCTGTCATCGATTTTTTTTGGTATAAATCACAACGTCATTACTCAAAATTTTAGGTGTTTTCTCCCCGTTGTAGGCGTTTCATGTGGGTGAACAGTTGCCAAGAATAATCGCAGGATAAACCCGCTGTCATTGCCCCGCGCATCACTACATAAAAATACCAATCATCGGGGGGGACTTCCTGTTCTGTTTTATGAACGACCACATAGGTTCGAACATCATGGAACAGTTTGCCACCACATTCGATGCTCACGGTCTCTTGGCGATAACCATTGCTCGGCACTTCCTCCCGCTCATCCAGGCGATCGCTCACATGCCAGGGCAATTGATACAAAACCCCTTCCACATGGCGACCCGGATGGGGCACAATATCCAGCACACCACAGGTCTGACGCTTGGGCGATCGCCGATTAAACGCCAGACGATGATCCCGCAATAATCCCTTACCAACAACTAAAGACCCTGCATCCTCCCCAATCGTCCGTTGCAAATCCACCGGGCACATACAAGAGCCATAGGCAAAGTAATAAAAATAATCCACCTTGGGAATCGCCAATTCCTCAGATTGGGCTGGAGATGGCGGAGTCGTAACAAAGGAAAAAGCAGTCGGATCAAAGGACATTGGCACATTACCTCAGGGTCGAGAAAACAGCAGGGAGAGCAAAAAATAGCGTTGTCCACATCAAGATCCCTCAAAATAAAAGAGATCAAGCCATAGACCAATAGTGCTGCCCGTTAACCCGGTGGCCAATGGAGGGGGCGATCGCCAAGCAAATGAAGATGCAAATGAAAGACCGTCTGTCCCCCATGATCCCCATTGTTAATCACCACCCGATAGCCCTGCGCCAGATTTTCCTGGGCAGCCACCTTTTTCACCGTCAATAATAAGTGTCCTAATAGAGATTGATCCGTATCATCCGCCTCATCCAGCATCGAAATCGGCTTTTTCGGAATCACCAAAATATGCACAGGCGCTTGGGGAGAAACATCCCGGAACGCCAGCGCCAAATCATCCTCATACACAATATCCGCTGGAATTTCGCGGCGGATGATTTTGCCAAAAATAGTATCGCTCATGGATTACAGCCCGATAGCAGTCTATAGAGCGACATTGTATCCGTTCCCCCGTACCCATTCTGACTCTATTAAGCTCTATGAAGTTCAGTCAAGGCATCCCCCACCCAGAGCGCAAACACGAACAAAATCTAGATTTTTTTAGATTTTATTGCCTATTGTTCACAATGGCATTAGTATATGAAGCCTAAATAGTGACATTAACCCCTTCACAACAGAGAATTACCCCATGGTGATCGTCATCCCGTTGTGAATCCAGCGGTTGATGAAATGGGGTTACCAAAAACGCAACTGTAGATCTATCAAAGGTCGCATAGCTTACGATAATTTCAACTGAACTATCTGTTCCCCCAGCAGTATGTGTGCTAATTCCCGAACCCTTAGAATCAGAGTTAGCCGTACTTGCGTCCTGGGAAAGGATGTGGCTCAGGTCACCCCTGTTAAAACTCACTCGATGGTGTGATCTCACACACAGAAAAGTGTGCTGATTGTTTCGACAATACTCTGTATACTCTTGCCGAAGAGTCGCTCGCATTTAAATAAGCTTTAAATCAGCCTGTATCTACGGACAATTTAAAAACTGTCATTACTCTATGTATTTACTGTTTTATCTCGGTTCACAATAAGAAGAATATTTTTTAGCTTGGAGTTGAATAATTAATATGACCCAGATGACCTACGCCAAATTTATCGCCTTCCTCAGGGAGGAGTTGGCGATTCCTTGTGACTCAATTTCGGTGATGGATCGTCACTGGCAAAATCAATCTGTCCTATCGCCTTTGCCGATGATTCTCTGGCAATATGGTCTGGTGACTTTAGAGCAGCTTG
>JBIKYI010000077.1:0-8645 GCA_044355355.1 Limnothrix sp.
GTCTGAGATGCTAAAATGGGTGTAACTCATAGGGATTTCTTATTGTTTTGCTTAACATCAGAATATCCTTATGAGTCCCTCTTCAGAAAGACCCTAGGTGTTGCACTTCAAATTTGAATTGGCGATTAATATTTTTTTGCTTAAATCCTACCTGATGATGATTGACTCACTATCAATCGAAACTAGGGATTGTCCCTAGTTGTAGGAAGTGTCCAAAGCTTTCTGCCACATAGAAAAGACTCATATTTAGGGCTGTAGTAAAATAACCGACTCTTTACGGGTTGTTTCCGCTATGTCGGCTCAATGAGTCTGATTTGTGCTGTCAATGAGTAGATAATCTTTGTCTTTTTAAGACTTAAGAAATAGCTGTAATAAGATATTCGACTCTTAACGGGTTGTTGGGTGATATATCGGCTTGTCTATTCAATTTTGGAACAACATCACACCTTAAACCAAATCATGATAATTCTAGGCATTGATATCGGCAATGGCTCCGCTGTTTGCTGTCCTTTAGACCATGATCCAATTGAACCAAGACAATTTAATATTGACGGCGCAAATTTCCTAACATTTAACGCCAATGTTGAGGGAATCAATGGGATTATCGCCATAGGTGCGGACGTTGCCATATTGGAACCAACGGGCACAAATTACAGCAAATTATGGTGTAATCATCTCGCCAATGCTGGCGTAGAAGTGCGGCTAGTTGATCACTCTCGATTGTCAGCACATAGGCGATCGCTAGATTTACCGGACAAGGAAGATGAAAGCGACGCTTTCGCATTGGCTCACTACGGCTTGGTTAACCTGAGTAACCCGCGCAAATTCTTGACCATCAGAGACGAAAAAACGGCATTATTGCGACGGGATATCCTGAGATTACAACACCTTAACCGCGTGCAATCTCCGATTATTTGCAGACTACGGCAGGATTTAGCGTGGCAATTTCCGGAAATCTCACGGCGCAAAATTGCCAGACAGGGAAACGTGCCACCGTTAATCCTGCGATGGTTGGCGGGTGAGTCTGTATCGAAACGCCTCGATAAAGAGTATCGAAACTCCATGGGATTAGGTCTGACCGAGGAAGTGAGAAACCACGCGGCTAGACTTTGCGAGATACACCGCGAGGAAATAGTTATCGAAGGGAGAATGATTGAGGCGATCGCCCGTCCTGAGTATGCCGAACTAAGAACCGTGCTGACCGCGTTCGGCATTGGCAACCGCACCGCCGCCGCCATCATTTCGCAGGTTCATCCGTTCGATGGGTATCTCGACGTTAACGGCGCTCCTATCGTGCAAATAACCAAGGGTAAGAAATCCAAGAAACCAACGAAAAAGCATTTATCGCGGCGGCGGTTTGAGAAGTCGCTAGGCTGTGCCCCAACGCGAGAAGCATCGGGAAAAAAAGACAGAAAGCAAGTAATCGGCGGATCGGATTTATGTAGGAAATTACTTTGGTTGTGGATTTTTAGCGGTTGTTCTGTGGCTAAAATCCGATCAAATAATCCTGTAATGGAGTTGATTTATAGATGGATGAGCCATCCAAGCCGCAAGGGAAAACCGACGAGATTACTGAGGATGAATGCTTGTAGCCACGCGGCGCGGTTGCTGTTCAAAACCTTGATATCACTGCGAACTGGTAACAATCCACAGTTACTGCACTACGAACCAGATGAATTTAATCACTGTTCATTTTGTGGGGATGATCTTTCCTTGGATCGTTGCATCCGGTGCGATGGTTTAAAGGTGCGGTTAGATGCTTGGTTTAAGGCGACGAAATAGATAGTTAGGGGGAATAGGTAAAACTACATTTCCCTAATTTATTTAAGTCGTAGGTAGGCTATAAGATAGCGGAAGATCTTTTGGTAAGTGTTGTATGCCTTCAGTCTGTATCACCCTCGGTACTCGACCGGAAGCCATTAAGTTGGCACCAGTCATTCGTCAGTTTCGGCAGGCGGATGATTTTGAAACTTTTGTGATTTTGACGGGTCAGCATCGGGAGATGGTGGATCAGGTGATGCAATGGTTTGATCTCAAGGCGGATTTTGATCTGGAGATTATGCAGCCGGGTCAAACTTTGTCTGATATTACCTGCCTGAGTATTGCTGGTTTGCAGGGAATTTATCGGGAGTTATCGCCGGATATTGTGTTGGTGCAGGGGGATACAACGACGGCGTTTGCGGCGGCTTTGGCTGCGTTTTATCAGCAAATTCCGGTGGGTCATGTGGAGGCGGGTTTGCGGACGGATAATATTTTTAATCCTTTTCCTGAGGAGGCGAATCGTCGGTTGATTTCTCAGGTTGCTCAGCTTCATTTTGCGCCCACGACCCAGGCGATCGCCAACTTGGAGAGGTCGGATATTCTCGGTGCGGCTCATAATACGGGGAATACAGTGATTGATGCATTGCTGACGGTGGCGGCATCCAAACCGGAATGCCCGATTCCTGGGCTGGACTGGGCAAGTCAGCGAGTCATTCTTTCGACGGTACATCGCCGTGAAAATTGGGGTGAACCGTTGCAGGATATTTTGCAGGGCTTTCTGAAAATCGTGACGGAATTTCCCGATGTGGCGATTCTATTGCCGATGCATCGCAATCCAACAGTGCGTGATCCAATTCAGAAGGTGTTAGGTGATCATCCGCAAATCTTCTTGACGGAGCCGCTGGATTATCCGCAACTGGTCGGGGCAATGCAGCGATCGCATTTGTTGTTAACGGATTCGGGTGGGTTACAGGAAGAAGCACCGAGCCTAGGGAAGCCCGTGTTGGTACTGCGCGAAACCACGGAACGTCCAGAGGCAGTAACGGCGGGCACGGCTCAATTAATCGGGACGGGTCAGGAGGAAATTTTCCGGGCAACGAAGCTGTTGTTAACGGATCAGGCAGAATATGATCGCATGGCGACGGCGGTGAATCCGTTTGGGGATGGTACGAGTTCGCAGCAGATTTTACGCATTGTGCGGGATTATCTGGGGGCGTAGCGCGACAGGTGTTAGGGTCTGATGTTGGGCGGAATTTCACCTGTGGCGGCTGGTCGATTGGTATTGTTACGCAGCCAATTGGTTTGGATTTTATTGGGGTCATTGTTCAGTATGGGGATCTGAGCATTATTCCCATCGGGTCTGGGGGTGAAGAGGGTATTCGCGGGGACTGACTGAATTGAGTTTGGTAGGTCTTTAGCGGTATCCAGGGCGATCGCCCGATCAGGATTCAGTCCGGTGAGGGTGTCGCTGGTGGATTGGGGAGATTTGTTGTTACTAGGGGCGATCACCGATTTTGGGGTGACGGTGGCTGGAACAGAAATCTTGGGGGAAGGAATCGCTGCATAATTCGGGTAGGGGGCTGGGGGCGACTGCTCACGGGCAAATTGCGGTAAAGTCGTAGCGGTTCTGAGGGAGCGTTGCTGAATGGTGTAATCCTGTTCGATCATTTGTCGGCTATCGTTGGGAGCAAAACCTGGGGTTGAAGCAGTCCCGGCATTGTCTGGGGTGTTGAACAGATTAGTGTTGGTATTATCGGTAAATTCAGTTGCTGCTGTTGGTTTCGTTTCGCTTGTGGAGGGGCGATCGCCCGAACCAAACAAACTCAAATACATTGGCGTAATCACAGCCCCCGCCACAAACAAACCCACATACAACAGATATTTTTGAGATTTCTGATTCATGCCGCGCCTTTACCTAAGTTTTTCTCTTGTAGCATATTTAACCCCTATCTAGTCACGTCCCAGAAGTCATGAAGAGAATGCGCCCAAAAAGTTGCCAATCCAAGGGCGATCATTATCATTAAGCCATTCCCAAGCCATTAATTTGTGGAATTTGAGCAAAATTCATCCCAAATTTAGGCAAAAATTCCCCGGAAACTAACCACCCAGGCATAATCAAACGCCTAAATCGATTTAAAATTGTAGGCTCAACAACGTTTTCATCACCCTAGTCCCAGCCAATGACCACCGAAACCCCGAACCTTCCCAGTCAATACGACCCCCACAATACCGAAAGTAAGTGGCAACAGACTTGGCTTGAGCAGCAAGTGTTTCTGGCAGATCCCAACCAAGAGGGCGAACCCTTCTGCATCGTGATCCCCCCGCCAAACGTGACGGGTAAACTCCACATGGGACATGCATTCAATACCGCTCTCATCGATACGATTATTCGTTACCACCGTATGAACGGCGAAAATGTCCTCTGTCTGCCCGGCACAGACCACGCCAGCATCGCGGTACAAACCCTGGTCGAGAAGCAGCTTAAAGCGGAAGGGAAAACTCGGCACGACATTGGACGGGAGGCATTTCTCGAAAAAGCATGGGAATGGAAAGCTTCATCTAGTGGGGCGATCGTTAATCAACTTAAACGCCTTGGTTTATCCGCCGACTGGACACGGGAACGCTTCACCCTAGACGAAAATCTCTGTGAAGCCGTCAAAAAAGCCTTTATTACCCTCTACCAAGAAGGTTTGATTTATCGCGGTAATTATTTGGTGAACTGGTGTCCCGAATCCCAGTCTGCTGTTTCTGATCTTGAAGTTGAAAATAAAGAAATTGACGGTCACCTCTGGCATTTTCGTTATCCCCTGACCGATGGCACAGGCTTTGTGGAAGTGGCTACGACCCGCCCAGAAACGATGCTCGGTGATACGGGTGTGGCGGTCAATCCTAATGATGCCCGTTATCAACATCTAATTGGCAAAACGTTAACATTGCCCATTGTGGGTCGCGAGATTCCGATTTTTGCGGATGATCACGTCGATCCAGAGTTTGGGACAGGTTGCGTCAAGGTTACGCCAGCCCATGATCCCAACGATTTCGAGATGGGTAAACGCCATGGTTTAGCGTTCATCAACATCATGAATAAGGATGGTTCGCTCAACGAAAATGCCGGGATGTTTGCGGGGCAGGATCGGTTTGAGGCAAGGAAAAATCTAGTCGCGAAACTCAAGGAAGAAGGCGTACTGATTAAAACTGAGGATTATCGCCACAGTGTTCCCCACAGCGATCGCGGGAAGGTTCCAGTCGAACCGTTGCTTTCTACCCAGTGGTTTGTGAAGATTGAATCTATTTCCCAGAAAACCCTCGCTTTCCTCGATGAGCATAACGACCCGAACTATGTACCGGAACGGTGGCGCAAGGTTTATCGGGATTGGTTGGTGAAAATCAATGATTGGTGTATTTCTCGACAATTGTGGTGGGGGCATCAAATTCCGGCTTGGTATGTGGTCAGTGAAACCAATGGCGAAATCCAAGACCATACGCCCTTTATCGTTGCCCATGATGAGGCGGAGGCAAAAACCAAGGCGATCGCCCAGTACGGTGCAGATTGTCAGCTAGAGCAAGATCCCGACGTACTCGATACGTGGTTTTCCTCTGGTTTATGGCCATTTTCGACATTGGGCTGGCCCGACGAAAACGCGGTGGATTTCCAGAAGTATTTCCCCAATAGCGTCTTGGTGACGGGTTTTGACATTATCTTTTTCTGGGTCGCCCGGATGACGATGATGTCCAGCCATTTCACCGGCAAAATTCCCTTTAAGGATGTCTACATTCACGGGTTAGTGCGGGACGAAAACGGCAAAAAAATGTCGAAATCCGCCAATAACGGCATTGATCCCCTGCTCATGTGCGATCGCTACGGTACAGATGCCCTGCGTTATACCCTGATCCGCGAGGTGGCTGGGGCTGGGCAAGATATCAGTTTGCAGTATGACCGCGCTACCGATGAATCCCAGTCGGTGGAAGCATCCCGCAATTTTGCCAACAAACTCTGGAATGCGGCGCGATTCGTCATGATGAACCTTGAAGGCAAATCCCCCGCCGTTCTCGGTCGTCCCGCTGAGCAGGATCTGGAATTGAGCGATCGCTGGATACTCTCCCGCCTCCATCAAGTCATTGCCTATACCCGCCAAAACCTCGAAAACTACGCCCTCGGAGAAGCCGCAAAATCCCTCTATGAATTTATCTGGGGTGACTTCTGCGACTGGTATATCGAACTCGCCAAGCCTCGTCTCTACGCCAAAGAAGAGCACGATGCCCCTTCCCGTCGCGTTGCCCAGCAAATCCTGGCATGGGTGCTAGAGGATATCCTCAGACTGTTGCATCCCTTTATGCCCCACATCACCGAGGAAATTTGGCAGACCCTTACCCAGGCAAACGGCGAATTTTTGCCCAGCCAAAGCTACCCCGCCAATAACCCAGACTTAATCGACGAGACCCTCGAAAACGAGTTCAGTTTACTCATTGAAACAATTCGTACCATTCGCAATCTCCGGGCAGAAGCAGGCATTAAGCCCGGCGCAACCGTGCGGGTCGTGCTCCAAAGCGAATCAGAGACGGAACTTACAACCCTTGCCAAAGGCGAAGCCTACATCTTCAAGTCAGCAAAAGTTGAAACACTAGAACTGACTCAAGCCGTTGATGATCGCCTTAAACAGGCGATCGCCGGAGTCGTCGGCACGATCCAAGTCCTCATTCCCCTAGAAGGATTGGTGGATGTTCCGGCTCTTTGTGCAAAACTAGAGAAGAGTTTGGGTAAAGTAGAGAAAGAAATTCAAGCTCTCAGTGGTCGTCTGAATAATCCAGGATTTGTCAACAAAGCACCTGCTGACGTTATTCAAAGCGCCCAAGCATCTCTCGCCGAAGCCCAAGCCCAGCAAGTAATCCTGCAGGAAAGACTCCAGCGATTGCAGTAACCCCTTATTTCGTTCGCGATGCGATACCTCGCCCAAGTCCAGATCAGCCCCATCTCCGGAAACCATCAATTACAACTTCTTGCCCAAGAACAACTTGATGGTTCCTGGAAAATTGGAGAGTATTCAGAAATCAGTTTTGCCCAAGACTCATTTGGAGTGGGCATGCTTGTGATTGTCAAACTCGACGATGAACAGCAACAGATCCTTAGCATCAAAAATGCCACGGGCTGGCTCTTGGACATCATTGAGCATCACTTTGAGCAGGGGGTAATCACCCCAGAGTTTGTCCAAAAAGAACAGGAAAAAATCGAAATTTGGCGACAGGAGATCACCTCCCAAAGTCAGGATTTAACCCGTCGTCAACTAGAAATTGAAACCCGTCGTGAACAGCTTGAAGAGCTAGAAAAGAAGCTGGCTGAATAATATTCCGTAGCAGATATCAAGTGCAATTGATCAGGTCATATTCCCCTAAGCCTCCAGTTTGCGGTGTTTTCTCCTGTTGCGGAAAGAAATCACCTGAGCTTCCTTACTTTCCCTGGCGACCCGAATAATTAGGGCAGCACAAATTAAACTAGACACGATAGAACTTCCTCCATAGCTAAACAGCGGTAAAGGTAAACCTGTAGTGGGTAAAACCCCTGTGGTCACGCCAATATTGAGCAAAGATTGACCAATTAACATGAAGGTTGCACCAATGGCAATCAAACGTCTGTCTAGGTGCTGGCATTTAAGGGCAACATAGGTTCCCAGACTGGCGTAGGCGAGGAGTAATAAAAGGAAGCCAATGCAGCCGATTAAACCGAACTCTTCGGCGAAGATGGCGAAAATAAAATCGGTATCTTGGAAAGGCAGATAGAACAGTTTTTGTTGGGATAAACCAAAGCCGCCGCCCCACATGCCACCGGAACTAATGGCGAGCAAACTTTGTACAAGCTGATAGCCATCGCCCCGGGCATCGATAAACGGATCGAGGAAAAAGAGGAGGCGTTTGCGTTGGTATTCATGGATGCTAATACTGACGGCTGCGGTCATTAGCCCAAAGATGGCTGTGCCCCCTAGGTTGAACCAGGATAGTCCCGCTGCCACGGCAATAAACCAGAGGGTTAAACCACATAGGGCGGTGGTACTGAGATTGGGCTGAATCAGGATACTCCCAAGCACTCCACCGAAGACGGCTAACCACTGCCAACGGACTAGCCACATGAGTTTACGCCAGCGTCCAAATACTTGGGCGGCTTGCAAAATCAAAAATGGTTTAGCGAGTTCTGAGGGCTGGATCCGCAATAGACCAATGCCAATCCAGCGGGTTGCACCGTTCACTTCTACGCCAATGCCGGGTACGGAGGTCAACATGATGAGGATCCAAAATATCAGCAGCAGCCAGCCTGATATTTTGGCGAGGGACTGGATGGGCGATCGCACAATGAGGTTAAAGCAAAGTAGCCCAACAAAAATCCAGATAATCTGACGTTTTACAAAGTACAGTCCATCCCCTTGTTGTAAATCGGCAACGGGGTAGGAGGCGGAAAACATGGCTGCTAGTCCAATGCAAAGCCAGAGGAATGTTAACCAACGCAGTAGCCGAGCTTCTAATGCCCAATGTTTTACTTCAGAATCGAGGAAAGGCAGAAAATATCTCAGCACAGTGGCGTAACCGTCGGGATGGGGTCAAAAATATGTCCACCATTATGGCAAGAAGTGAGGGGCTTCATCCGGGAACCTGGGATTTTTGGTACACAATGGCGATCGCCGGCAGCCCAAAATAGCAAAAATCTCTGGCTCAAGATCAAACCAAATTTTTAACTCAGTCCTTAACCAGTTATCAAAAGCCAATTTATCAACGAGATTATTTAAAAGGTTCGCCAATTCAAATCTGAAGTGCAACAGGTTCTGATGATGACAGCAAGAATACTTCACTCGGAGTGCGATAGTCAAGCGATTTTCTTGGTCGATTATTAATTAAAT
>JBIKYI010000225.1:0-5441 GCA_044355355.1 Limnothrix sp.
GTTATGGCTTCGACTTTCTCCGCCGCACCTTCTCCAATCTCCACTTTACTGCCGACCATTTCATCTCTGCACTCCGATGTTTAGCCCCTTTCTCTCTTTTTTGTCCTAGTAGTTAGATTACAAAGTCAAAAAGTTAGCACAAGGGGCGACATTCGGTAAATTGTGTGTCGCCTTTGCAACTTTAACCACTTGTTTTAAACACTTAACATCGGGATTGTCTGGGATTTCTCGCTCTGCCATTGCTAACCAAGATTCTCCCTCCGTGAGATTTTGTAAGACTAAATGTGCCCAAGCTAAATTTTTATAGATAAAAGCGGCTAATCCAGCATTACTGGCATCGGGTAGGATTGCTTTCAAATTAATGATGGATTGCTCAACATCACCGCGTTGTTTAATCTCGATGAGTGACTTATTATTGGTGGCAGTAATGTAGACAGAGGATTGGTGATCTGGATTGTATTGAATCACCTTTTCATAGTATTCTAGGGCACAATTAAAATCCCCTTGAAAATCGCAGATATAGCCTTTTCCCATGTTGCTGCCAATGTGCTTGGGGTTAAAGAATAAAGACCATTGATACCAAGTTTTTACTTGCTCTAAATCATAGGGTGCTCCTGCGGTACTGATTTCGGTAAAGAGCATAAAGCCTTCGCGATAGGCGTAATTAGAAATTTGTCGACAAATGGGTTCAAAACTAATCCCCAATAATAAACAGCTACCAATGGCGATCGCCCCTCCTTTTGCCAACTGTTGACGATGATGGTTTAACCAGACCTGTAGTGGACTCGTCTGCTCTAGGTCGATGATTTTGGTGATGTGTTGGAGAAAAGTTGAGGCATCGGGTAAACGATCTTTCGGATTGATGGCAGTTAAGGACAATAACAATTGCCGTAAAGTCTGATGGGGAATAATGTTCCGCCAATCTAATGTTTCATAATCCACTGCTTCGGGATCAATACCTGCTAGTAAAGCCATAAAGGTACGACCTACCGCATATAAATCTGACTGCATTGTGGCGTTACCCTGGACTTGTTCTGGGGCAGTATAGCCAGGGGAAAAAATACGGGTTGATGAACTATTCTGACTGTTTTGATGATTGGGTTTGCTCGGTTCGCTTGTGTGTTGGGTGAGTTTTTTTGCTGCCCCGAAGTCAATTAGAATGAGTTCTCCATGGGGATATTCTTGGGCTTTTTGGTCGCTGAAGCGCAGCATGATATTGCTGGGTTTAATATCACGATGAATAATATTTTGTTGATGAATTACTGTGAGAATTTTGGCGATTTGCTGTAACCAATCTAGGGCAATATTAATGGGTAATGGATTGGCTGTAATTTTCTGATCGAGGGATTCCCCGATGATGTGCTCCATGACGAGACAATGCAGGTTTTGCTGCTGACCATTGTTTTGCTGGATAGCGAGTATAAAGTGGGGATTTGGCTCCACTCTGGGGACGGCTTGCCCCTGGAGTTGTTGGAGTAGAAAACCTTCTTGTTGGAAGAGTCGCAGGGCGATCACCCCACAATCAGGGCGCAAAATTTTTATAATTTGAGGGTAATTAACACCGTCAATGTTGAGATTTTCGATGATAAAAATCTCGCTATTGGTATTTTCTCGAAAACCATGTAGAGGAGTTTTCAAGAGGATATTATAGGGCTGAATAACGAGGGGAGTATGACAACTTCGGCATTCTTTTTGTCTGTAGCTAAAATAATTATGACGCTCTAAACAATTGGGATTTACGCAATAGCAGGCTGTTCCCTTGGTCATCACAACCCTCCATTAGTCACTGTTTAATTTATCACTTAATATTTGCCCAGACAACAAAAATTAAGGCTGTTGTTCTAGGTGTAATAGATAATAGTTTAATGCTTTTAGGTTGCTCAGGCTGTATTTTTGGTGGGTTGCTTGTCTGTTGTCCTCAACAGCCATTTGTAGTTGGGTGAGATGTTCTTGGAGGGCGGAGAGCTTGGGGATTTTTTGCTGCAAATTTTTGATCATTAAGCCCATGATTGAGGTATCTGTTGGGCTGCCATTTGTTGTTTGGATTGTGAGGTCATAGGTGTTGAGCAATTGTAAGCCCTTGGGATTGTAACCATTGGCGATCGCCTGGGTCATTTCCCTGGTGCAATCCATGACAAATTCCTGGGTGAGATATCGTTTAATGGAAGGCTGTAGGCTGAGTAGGGGCAGGGTTGTTTCGGGGTCGGAGTCTTTTTCCAGCAAAAAACGTCGTTCGAGGGAACGGACTGCATCCCAGACTTGGCTGCTGAAGGTGACATGATCTCGGTATTGTTCCTGGAGTTGGGGCAGGGTGAGGGAATGTTGCCAGAGCATGAGCCAATAGAGGATTTCCCGTTCGAGTTCGGTGGCTCGTTGGGTGAATTTCTTGAGGATTTCCCTTAGGGTGTCGCCACCAATGATGGTGTTTTGTTGGCGAAATATTTTGATCGAGCCGCCATACCATTCTTTGATGTCGGCGCAGAGTAGGTGTAATTTGAGGGGATTGCCGCGATAGGTGGTGATAAAGTCTTCCCATAGGGCGCGATCGCCAAGGGCATATTCCTCCAGGATTCTGGTGGCACTGGTCGAGGATAGGGGGGGGATTTGGATCTCCTTGACGCGATCGGGATGGGTGGCGATCGCCATTTCCATGGAAGGAGCCATTTCCCGCGTAATGACAATGACTACGCCAGCCCTGGGTTGACGCATGATCTGCTCCAAAAGCACCGCATAGGCTTGGTGCTGGGGGCGGTACATGCCCGAAAATTCACATTCCGCAAAGAGCAATTCCCAATGGTCAAACACGATGATGCTGGGATGCTCCGTTAGATAGTGACAGAGGGCAGCAATGTCGCCCGATTCCGGCAGATCTAGGTAGTGACTGATTTGCTCTAGGTTGTCACTGAACTGAGTATTATTGCTGAGGTCGCACCAAAAAACGGCATGCGATTTCTCAAAGTCATTCCTGAGCACATGGCTCACTAATGTTGTTTTGCCGATGCCTCCCCTGCCATTCACAAAAATCAGGGCAGTTTTGGCGATCGCGAGGTAAGTCCTGAGGGGCTTAAGCCTTGTCGACCGACCATAAAAGGGCTTCTTGGACTGTGGGATTGCCCCATGGTGAGGTTTCAGTTTGACAGATTGAAGGTGTGGGGAAATAATCTCGACATCGCCTGTGTAGACCACCTGGGGGGCGATCGCCTCGACCTCATCCTGTTCCTCAGGGGTTAACCGTTCATATTTCTGGATTAACACCATCCTTAGACGACGAATCCCCACCCTTTGTCCACATAAAACACTTAATTCTCGCCATAATTTAGGCGCAATTACCCTTTGGATATAATTTTTGGAAAAGCCAGATACCTGAATATCCCTGAGTTGTATCCCTCGAATGGCTTCCATTAGCACTTCTTGCCGCAATCCCCCTAACTGTTGACCAGACTTCTCAAACAACCAAATACAGAGTTTCAGGAGTGTGAACTGTGTCATAGAACGATGTCGGAGTGAATAGGCATCAAAATATATGCCGGAAAGAAATAATAGTTGGATTTGAGCCACATCAGGAATAACACCATGTAGCTTCTAGCAGTGTATCGAGATTTTTGGGGGTGTCCTATGCTTTGGCAAAAAGTTATGAACTTTATTACTTTTTTCGGGTTTGACGGCAATTCCTTAAATAAAGCCGAAAAATGCCGATATTTTACTCATATTGTTGGGGGTCTTCTCCTGTCGTTGCCAGGGATGGGGGATGGGAAAAAATCTTTGAGGATTTGGGTAGGATCGAATGGTGTTTTTTCGCGGAAGTTAAAGTCATGATGGATTTGAGTGCAGCTTTGCCGACGTTTGTGATTACGCTGCGGGAGGGCTTTGAAGCGGCTCTGGTGGTGGGGATTGTTTTGGCTTGTCTCCATAAAGCGGAGCAATCGAAGTTAGATGCCTGGGTGTATGGGGGGGTTGTGACGGGTATTGTTTCGAGTGTGGCGGTGGGCTGGGGTTTATGGGGGCTTTTGGCGGCGATCGCCGAGGGAGAAGGTCTCTATACGCCTGTGTTTAAGCCTCTGTTGGCGGGGGGCTTTGGGGTGGTGGCGATCGCCATGTTGAGTTGGATGTTGATCTGGATGACCCAGCAGGCAAAATCCCTCAAGTCCGAGGTGGAAGGGTCGATCTACCGAGCTTTGCAGACCACTGGCGCGGCGGAATGGGGGATCTTTTGGCTGATTTTTATTGCGGTTTTGCGGGAGGGGTTTGAAACGGTGATTTTTGTGGTGGCTCAGTTCCAGGCGGGTTGGGTAATGCCGACTTTGGGGGCGATCGCCGGATTATCTAGTGCGACCGTTTTGGGCTTCTTGCTGTTTGCCCTGGGGGTGCGCATTAATCTCAGATCCTTTTTCCAAGTGATGGGCATTTTTCTCCTCTTAATCATTGCGGGTCTCGTGGTCGGTGTCCTCAAACAGATCGATGCGGGACTGGCAATTTTTGTGCAACTGCAACCCCAGTATCAAGCCCTCTGCATGTCCCCAGCGCCTTCCTGTGTGCTCGGCATTCAGCTATGGGACTGGTCGGAACTGTTACCCGATAAGCAATTCCCCGGCATTTTACTGAAAACCCTCTTCGGTTATCGCCAAACCCTCTACCTCGCCCAGGCGATCGCCTACATTCTCTTCCTGGTATCCGTGGGGACTCTCTATTTAAATAGCCTCGGCTTCTTTAGCAAACAAATCACCAAACAAAAATCCGAGTAACCCAGTGGCTGACTAGATCTGGCACATTTGAAGTGATCCAAATCACCAAAGGATGTGAGCAAAATCTGGGTAATACGTAATTTCAGCTATGGTTAGCCCTGATCCTATACATACGTAATTTGGCGTAGAGTCACAGCATTTTCCCCTAGTCAAAGCGATACTAAAGACATAGAGAACAGACAACAATTTCTTTCTTTTTCTTTCTCTCTCTCGTTCTTGAGCAACTCTCTTTCTGAAAACTTTCTGAGTAACAATTTCTGAGCAACAATTTCTTTTCTTGGAGTATTTTCACCATGACCACCCTAACTTTTCTCGGTTCCTATGTTTCCTATCAACCCACCCGCATTGCCACTACCTCTGAACGGGGTTACGCGTTGAAATACCGAGGAGTCGAGTTTTCCCCCCGTCAACCCATCGCGGCAAACCCCATGGTAAAAGGACTGAAATTTCGTGGGGTTGCCTATTAAATCCTATAGCGATTGGTTGATTTGATTTCTCGTTTGGCATTTAGATTTTGACTAAGATTGTGTAGGCAGATCAGACTTCTCTGTTCATCAGGGAAGTTTTTTATTGTAATTTTTTAGCTGGATAAGCTTATCGCTTGATATTATCCCTTGATAATTTTATAACTTTGCAATTTTCGATCTTCGGCATGGGCTTAAGCCTGGAGAACATAGGGATTTATTGCGTAACCTTGAC
>JBIKYI010000480.1:0-3170 GCA_044355355.1 Limnothrix sp.
CATAATTAATAGTCCTGTTTTTTTTGCAACGCCTATCAATACTATCTACGGCAGCCTCAAAGGTCTTAAGAGTAGCCAACTTAAACAACTCCAGCGTCTCTACCAGCAATCTGTACCGAGCGATCGCCTCACGACCCCAGAACTCGCCCAGCGCCTTGCTGCCCTCTGCACGGATATGAATCAGGCGGTCTGTGTTTATCTCAACCGTCGGGGGAAAGTGATCCGTGTGGGAGTCGGTTCGCCCAGGGAAACCCAGATTCCGGCGATCGAATTACCCCGCTATGGTGCAGAACGTTTATCCGGTATCCGTTGTTTAGCCGCTCTCCCCAAGGATGCTCCCCCCAAGGAATCCAGCCTCACTGCCATGGTTTTACAGCGGCTCGATGCCCTGGTGATCTTTACCCTAAGTGGCTCCGGTTCGACGAAACGGGGACGGGGCGCAACGGGTTATGTACAAGGGGGCTATCTCGCGCATTTATTACCCCAAACTGAGGGAGCAGATGCCTATTGGTCTGTGTCGGAACCCTTGACCCTAGAGGATTTAGCGCAACAGGATTTCCTAGATCTGGTTGAAAGTTTAGAGGAAGAATTTCGGCGGGAATTTACGGCGCAACAGGTTGATCAAAGCCATGATCGGGTCATTTTGGTGGGTTTGCAGACTGACAAAATTAAGGATCAACGGTTTCAGGATGGCTTGGTCGAACTAGAACGTTTAGTGGATACCGCTGGGGGGGAGGTGTTGATGACGATGGAACAGAAGCGATCGCAACCCCATCCCCAAACCCTAGTCGGTGCGGGTAAAGTTGAGGAAATTGCCCTCCAGGTACAAACATCGGGGGCGAATCTGGTGGTATTTGATCAGGATTTATCCCCGGCTCAGGGGCGTAATTTGGAACGACGCTTGGGGGTGAAGGTCTGCGATCGCACGGAAGTGATCCTCGATATTTTTGCCCAACGTGCCCAATCCCGCGCCGGAAAATTACAGGTGGAATTGGCTCAACTGGAATATATGTTGCCCCGGTTGGTGGGTCGAGGTCAGGCAATGTCGCGATTGGGGGGTGGTATTGGCACACGGGGACCTGGGGAAACGAAGCTAGAAACGGAGCGACGCACGATCCAAAGTCGTCTGAGTCGTCTGCAAAAGGAAGTGGATGAATTACAAGCCCACCGCTCCCGGATGCGGCACCAGCGCCAACGGCAGGAAGTGCCTACTTTTTCGATTGTGGGTTATACCAATGCGGGTAAATCCACCTTGATCAATGCCCTGACCAATGCGGAGGTTTATGCGGCGGATCAACTGTTTGCCACCCTTGACCCAACCACGCGTCGTCTGACTTTGACCGATGATGAACACCAAACCCGGACAATTTTGTTAACGGACACGGTGGGTTTTATCCATGAATTGCCCCCGGCGTTGGTGGATTCGTTCCGGGCGACGTTGGAGGAAGTGACGGAGGCGGATGCGCTGATCCATGTGATCGATTTGTCCCATCCAGCCTGGCAACATCAATTGCAGTCGGTGGAAAAAATTCTGGGGGAAATGCCGATTATGCCTGCCCAAGCGCTCTTGGTTTTTAATAAATTGGATCAGGTTCCCAGTGAGGCGCTGGAGTTGGCGAAAAGTCTTTATCCCCATGCGGTCTATATTTCGGCGGGCGATCGCCTGGGTTTTGAGACGTTACGGCAACGGTTGGGACAGATGTTGCAGGATCTTTAGTGAGATCTTTAGAGATCTTTAGAGATCTTTTAATGGTGCAGCCATCATCAAAAGGACTGGCGAATCGTCCTGAAGCCTTTGATTCCAGCAGCAACAAGTAAATAGCGAGGCTTAAGAACGACTGATTTAACCTATTTTGCATCCTCTAAAACCATGATTTTTAATAATATCCCTCTGCTTGGTACTCGGTTAATGCGCTATGGATTAATGGGTGTCAGCTTGGCGATCGCCCTGAACGGTTTTGGCTGTCCCCCTGTCTTTGCCCAGACCCCGAGTGAAAAAATCGTGGAGATGGAGCGGGATTTAGAAGGAGAATTTGAAACTTATTTCGGTCGTGACCTAGCAGAGGTAACCCAAAACTCGACGGCGATCGCCCAAACCCTTGCTGAGATTGGCGAAAAAACCGGAACAAGACCAGCCGTGATCTGGGCAATGCCCCGGGAAGATTCTCTGCATTTAGTGCTGATTCGCCCTAATGCAGCGCCCATCGTGCGCGATTTATACGATGTTTCCTCGGCAAAACTCGCGGATGTCGTCGGCGCATTTGTCCAGAATGTCACCAATCCCCGTCGCCCCAAAAACCTCCAAGCCTCACAACAACTTTATCGCTGGTTAATTCAACCCTTTGAAGCGGAATTTTTCCAACCCGCCGACATCGATACCCTATTGTTTTGTCTGGGGGATGGTTTGCGGGGTGTGCCTCTAGCGGCGCTCCATGATGGCGATCACTTCCTGATCGAAAAATATGCGATCGCCCGGATTCCCGCCTTTAACCTCATTGCCCACGACTATCAAAATATCCAACAGGGGGGCATTGTTGCCATGGGAGCCTCTGAATTTACCGAGCAAAGTCCCCTCCCCGCCGTCCCCCTGGAAATTAAAACTGTCATTAATCAATTGCGATCGCTCAAACCTGCCAAAGCAGAATGGCAAGAATTAGCGTTACTGAATAGCGATTTTACCCGCAATAATTTGCAAGCAATCCTCGCAAATCGATCCTTTGATATTGTTCACATTGCGACCCATGCCGACTTTGCCCCCGGTGAACCGAGTGCCTCCTACATCCAATTCGACGATGGTAAACTGACCCTCCCCCAAATGGCTGAACTGCCATGGGCTAAGGCGGATGTGAATTTGCTGGTACTGAGTGCTTGTCGTACTGCCTTTGGTGATTCCGGTGCGGAATTAGGGTTTGCGGGACTTGCCCTGGAAGCGGGGGTAGACTCGGCGATCGCCTCCCAGTGGTACGTGAGCGATGCGGGAACCCTGGCATTAATGGGGGAGTTTTACCAAGAATTATCCCTGAACACTACCAAAGCTGAAGCCCTCCGCCAAGCCCAACTCAAGATGCTACGGGGCGAAATCGAGTTTACCGAAGACCAATTGTTCCTTGATCGGGGTAGCGTTGTTCCCATTCCCCAGGATCTCCGGGAAGATATTCCCAGCACCACGG
>JBIKYI010000080.1:0-8599 GCA_044355355.1 Limnothrix sp.
TAACTTAGGTTCTATTTACTTGAAACAGGGAAAATACGGTGATTCAGAAACTTATTACACAAGAGCACTGCGAATTCGACAGAATGTACTGCAATATAACCATGCTGACATTGCTTTGAGTCTAAATGACTTAGCAATTTTAAAGAAGCATCAAGGAGATTATTCTGCATCAATAGATCTATATTCTCAATCTTTAAAAATGAGAATTTTAATTTATGGGGAATTGAGCTATGAGGTTGCTGAGAGCCTAAATAATTTTGGGTTACTTTATAATGAGCAAGGACGTTACAAAGAAGCAGAATTATTCTTACAAAAAAGTCTAGATATTAGAATGAAACTGAGCGAAAAAGAAGACCAAGAAATTGCTCTAAATCTTAATAGTTTAGCATCTTCATATCATTCTCAAAATAAATATGAAGATGCAATTAATATATATATTAAAGCACTAGATATGACAAAGAAAATATTTGGCAGTAAACATCGCGATGTTGCAACTATCCTCAGCAACCTAGGCGAATCTTTTGCGTGTCAGAAAAAATATCATGATGCAGAAGCTTTTTTATTAGAGGCTTTAGAAATACGACAAGAAATTCTAGGTCTAGACCATCCGGAACTAGCTCATACTCTCCATAATCTTGGAGCATTAAATGTGGATCTAGGAAAATTTTCAGAAGCAGAAGAACTCTATAAACGAGCACTTTTGATCAGAAGAAAAGTTTTTGGTGAAAATCATATGTATATAGCTAATAGCTATAACAGCTTAGGTAAATGTTACTACTTTCAGCAAAATTATCAAGATGCAGAAAATTTATATATCAAGGCACTTAATATTTTAAAAAAGAACTTTGATCCACAGCATCCACACATAAATATAGTACGAGAAAATTTGGAAAAAGTGAGAGAAAAACTAGGTTACACACAACTCAAATCAAGTAATATTTGAATTGGCGTATTTTGATTTTATCTTCCAAAATTCTCCAGAATATTATTGCTCTACCTCAAGTAGAGTGAAAGCTGCCCAATTAACCGGGTCTCTATACTCAATTTTTTCTTTCATAAATCTCATTGCATCACGTAATGCCACTGCTGGATCAAGACTTTTATCATTATCAGCCAACGTTTTTAGCTGAGAATAAAAATTCACCATGAGATCTCGCGTCGGTTCATCAGGTACTGGCCACAATGTAACCATAGCTCGTGATGCTCCAGCTGTTCCTAAAGCAAATGGTAAGCCAAGAATAGAACTTTCTCCAATAACTCCTCTAGCTGTATTACAAGCGCTCAGCACGACAAGTTCAGCATCATGTAAATCTAAACCAATAATCTCTTGAGAAGTTAAAAATCCATCTTGCTCACTTGATGGAGTTAAAGCAATAGCACCAGGCAAAAGTTTTGTGGCTAACTCATCTAAATATTCTGCTTGTTTTAATCCATACGCCTGTTGAATTTCATTACTAACATCTATGGATAACGAATTCTCATCATCTAAAATCCCATGAGTTGCCAGGTGAATTAACTTTGATGAAGTAGCTATTCCTGAAATAGTAACTTCTGTTGCTGCTTCTCCAGTTAGAGCTTCAACATCAAAGAGTTGACTTAGTTTTTGAATCTCTTCACCTGCTCCAGGTAAGCTACGTAATTGTTGTGGGGAACTATTTGCAGTCAACTGAATACTTGGCATTTCTGGATTGCCGACTAGCAATATTTCTTGCTTTTTAGGTATTTTTCGAAAAGAATTGCGGGAATTTCGAAGAGTTCTTAGGTCGGGAGATAAACGAATTGCATATTGATCTACTAGATACTCGCTAGGTTTTTTTTGCAATGCAGCGAAAGGAACTGAAAATAATTCACCTTGAGGAATAAAGATTACTGGAGAGCCATATTCTTGAGGCAAATAATCTTCAATTGGCTCAATCAGAGCTTGATATAAAACATGAAGCTTAGACTGTAATTCGCTTTCACTCGCTGTGTGATTCTCTAAAACTGGTTCTAAAGATCTAAGATTTCCTCTCCAAGCCACAACTTGTCCTGTATCAGAACCTCGATCTATATATGAAGAAGCAACTCGTAAAGCATTACTGGTAAGTTCTTTGATTGAACTATTGAATTGTTTTCTTAAATTGACGGCTCTAAAAGTAATATCTAAATCTTCATTTGGCGGGATTACCCATATGAAAATTTCTTCAGGAGAAATTACTGAGAAATAGACCGCTGTAACGCCCCAATCTTTAACCGTATCTCGGATTTTATCCAAAGACATACCTTCTGGTGGTTCCACACGAGTAATATCCTGGCTAGAAAAAAGTGGTTTAAGACGAACAAACTCTAATTCACGTCCCAGTTCTGCTACTCCCAAAGCTTCCCCTATACGAGAATGTGTAAAATTTTGAGAAATAATTACTTTTTGTAAAAGGCGAATACTTTTAACTGCTGTGATATGTGCTTTTTCTGCACTTTCTATTAACTTAGCTTGTAACTTATCATCATTAATATCTTCATATTCAAAACTACTTTCGTTAAATAATAATTGTTCTGTAAACCTTATAGCTGGTTCTATAATAGAATTTCCTAAAATATCAATTACGCTTGGAGCGCCTCTACATATATCTCCCAATAATCCTGGTGCACCACTACACTCATCATCTTCAAAAAGTCTCTGAAACTCAGGATTGACTAGTTTTGCAATGATATTTTTTAAAGAGTCTTCTGCTACCTGAAAATCCCCAGATTGTAAACTTGATAGAGCTGAATTATATTGATGATCTGAAGTTGCAAGCTCATTCTCAATAATCTCTAGAGCTTCTTTTAAGGTTTCAGGTTTTTCTAAGCTAACGTTTTTTTCTGGCTGACCAACCCCTCTTTGTTGAGAAATTCCCTCTTGGGCAAAGACAGCTGAATTCAACATTGAATAATTCAAATTAAAAGATTTATCTAGAGTTATCTGCCATCCCAGATTGGGCAGACCCAAAATTACTAGAAAGAAAGTACAAAAAATCAAAGCAATAAATTTTTTTGTTTGCATAATTGATAACAATAAAGATTAATATTTATTGGATGTATAGTAGAGAATTTAATTTCGATTGATTCTTATTTTTATTTGCCTGAAAATAGAAAATCATTTTTTTAAACATGAAAATAATTAGATAGTATTATTTTATTCAGCTAATATAGCGTTGAATGCTAAGGACTCATTTTCATTTACAATAGTGATGATACAAACTAGAGACTCGTTTATCTTTTTTTAAGGGGATAAAAATCTCAAGTTTAATCGGAATAACTATATGAAATTTTCTTTAATGAAAACCTCTCTAGACAAGAGTTTTAGGTGATTTTAGATTTTATTTATGAATAGGATATAAGAAATATAAAGCAACAGAATCTTTATACCAACACGTTCTCTCTGAGGTGAAAATTTTTAGGCGACTATCATTCTAAAGCCATGAAAAATAGAAAGACATGTTATACCAAGTGTTATAGCGAAGCTTTGCAATTTATTCAACACGCTATCCAAATCTATAAGCAAACCCTTAGCACGGAACACCCCACAACTCAAGCCGCCCTCAGTTGGTTACAGCTCATCCACAATGCCATTTAAAATTATAGTCATTCTTGATAAGAATAGGACAAAGAGTCTATAGTCTCGAATATAACGATTCGGAGTGTCGTCTTCAAATGCCTTATAGTCTAGATTTAAAACTAAAAGTGATGGCATATCTGGAGAAGGGGGGAAGAGTATCTTCTGCTTCTCAGATTTTTGGCATAAGTCGTGCAAGTATCTATCGATGGTTAGGGCAAGCAGACTTGACACCAATCAAAGTAAAGAGACGGAAAAGAAAATTAGACTGGCAAGCGTTGGAAGAGGATGTCAAAAGATATCCAGAGCTTAGATTATGTGATAGAGCGAAAAAATTTGGAGTAAGTATTAGCTCGATTGGCTATGCATTACAAGAATTGAAAATCACGAGAAAAAAAAGAGCTAAGGTATAAAGAAAGAAATCGCGAAGAAAGAATCAATGACTTGATGTAATGATGAAAGTATTATTGCGACACTAATATTTTGGTCGCCACTACCATCAAAGCTTGCCCACATCATGCTATTAGTCTTTCTTGGATCCAACAAGTTAGAAACAAAAGCATTCAGGACTATATCTCCACCCATTCCATCGCTGAACTCTATGCCGTGATGACAAGATTATCCCTATCTCAACCGCTTACTCCCCAGCAAGTCTCAGTCACGACCAATACCCTGACGTACAACGATTAGGCGATCGCCGCCTTAATCGCCTTACAAAAATCTGCCACCGCCTGCAAAGCTTCCTCCGGTGTACCCTCCGCCAAGCGCTTAACCACAGCACTACCGACGATTACCCCATCCGCGCCCCAATCCTTGAGGGTTTTCGCCTGCTCCGGATCAGATACCCCAAAACCTACACCGATGGGCTTATCGGTCACACTGCGCAACTTCGGTAACAAATCTCCGACGCGACTAGCAACCGTAGTTCTTGCCCCCGTTACCCCCGTCACACTAACGAGATAAATAAACCCTTGGGAAGCCTTGGCGATCGCCTCAATCCGTTCCATCGGACTCGTGGGCGCAACCAATAGCGTCAACTCCAAACCATTTGCCGTCGCCGCCGCCAAAACCGCATCAGATTCCTCCAAGGGCAGATCGGGGATCACCAGTCCCTTTACCCCCGCCGCCGCCACCAACTGCATAAAAGCATCCACACCACGATAGAAAATCGGGTTGTAATAGGTAAACAAAATAATCGGTGCAGCAATCTCACCACTCACCCGCCGCACAATATCCAGAACATTCTCCAAGGTGACACCACGGCTCAGGGCGCGGGTTGCCGCCGCTTGAATCGTGGGACCATCCGCCAGGGGATCAGAATAGGGCACACCCAACTCAATAAAATCTGCACCAGACTCAGCCAAAACCTTAATGGCTTTCTCTGTCGTTGCCAAATCTGGATCGCCCGCTGTGATGAAGGGAATCAGGGCGCATTGTCCAGCTTGTCGGAGGGAATGGAAACGTTCAGAAACGGAAGTCATAGGGTTAGCAAAATAATACACGGCTATTGTAAGCCCCTAACTCCCCCTGTGCGATCGCCCCTACCTATTTTTTTTCGTAAGTCCGGTCAGAAGTCTTGCCCTGTTCCGCCGCCTCGATCTCCGCCTGCATCGCCGCAATCTCTTCTGGGGTCATCGCATCCAAGCGCTTCTGCAACATCGCCTCCTCATAATCCTGGCGCTGCTGATGGAAAGTCATTGTCCTTGTCCCCACCCGAAATAGATAGGTACTGATCCAACCCAAAACAACGATCACAAGCACCGCCTGAGACCAAATGCCAGCATCCATACTCTCTAAACCTGCGAGTTTAAAGACCCCGTAAAAAAGTCCCCCCGCCACAAAAATGCCGAAGCCAATCGCAAAAATATCGATACGTCGCATAGCCGCAATGCCTAGAGAAAAATAATTAGGGGGAATAATCGGAGTCTGAATAGCATCTCAATACCTGGCTAATGTGAAGTTCGCCTCAGCCTCACAGTTACCCAGCTATACCATTCTGCTACACTTCGCGGCGGCGATGGCGCAGGTTGAGAAAAGGACTCAGCAGCAGCATCCCAGGGAAGAGGAAAAACACGAGAAAATACATAAATACTCTTTCGATGGAGCTAGCCACGAGGGAACGCTGATTGACGTAGTAGTACAGTCCAGCGGGGAGTACCACTAAGTAGGTAACGCTCAGGGCGAGGTAAAGGATTGCTAGGAGAAGGGTATCAAAAGGTAAATCTAGGGCTGCCATAGGTTTTAGTTTATGTATTCAACGATGTATTTAATGCAGAGGATACAAGTTGCTCTTTATTCTATCCCAGTGTTCTGGGGTTAAGGCAAGGGTCTTGGTTCATCAGGGGGCGGGATTCGTTTGTTTGATGGTTTTTATGCCACCAGATTTATGACATCTATTTATGCCAGTTAATAGTCGCGCCATTGGTTCGCAAAAATATTGTGGACGCTCTGGGCAATGCGTTCGAGGTCTTCGTTGAGGAGGGGCGGCCAGGTTAAGCCTTGGCGTTTACCGAGATCGTAGTATTGGCGGCTATCGTAGGCGAGGCGAAAGAGGATTTGGGCAAGGTTACGGTCAATGGAGTCGAGTCCTTCGATGTGTTGGAAGGTGACTTTGAGGGTGAGGAGGATATTGGTGACTTGTCCGGGAATGGGGGGTTGTCCTTGTTGGAGGAGGGCAAGGAAGGAGCGGCGATCGCTCAATGAACTTTGGGTCGAGAGAAACTGATATGCGGTTTTGTAGTCCATCGGTTGCGCCTGCCAGGAAAAAGAAAATTCAGAACTTCAAGTCAGAACTTAAATCCAGGACTTCATTTCATTCAGAACTGGTTAGATATTTAAGTTGATTACTTATTTATCCATACTCTATGGAAAAACTCTAGAAAAAAAGTTACCATCCGGCGATCCGATGTTAAGTTTGGGCTGATGTTGTCTAAATGTTACAGGCTGCAAGACAACAGGGCATTATCAAACTAGGAATTTTATTGGTTGCTTTGTTGAATCAATTTTTTTCGTAAAGTTCGTTAAGTAAACATCGGGTAAATACTGCCCTCAACTCAGGTGTGATACCTTGAGGGGGAAAGTTTGGTAGGGAATTACAGGAAAAAACAATGGTTGTGCAGGTAGGACAGATCGCCCCCGATTTCACTGCGACGGCAGTGGTTGACGAGGAATTTAAAACCATCAAACTCTCTGATTATCGCGGCAAGTATGTCGTGCTGTTTTTTTATCCCCTCGATTTCACTTTTGTTTGTCCCACTGAGGTTGCGGCTTTTAGCGATCGCCACCCAGAATTTGCCGCCCTCAACACCGAGATTTTAGGGGTCTCCGTCGATAGTGAATTTGCCCATCTCGCCTGGATTCAGACCGATCGCAAGGATGGCGGTGTGGGAGAACTGGCTTTTCCCCTGATTTCTGACCTAAGCAAAACCATCAGCCAAAACTATGGTGTACTCGAAGCTGAGGCAGGCATCGCCCTCCGGGGACTATTTATCATCGATACCAACGGCATTGTGCAACATATCACGGTCAACAATTTTTCCTTCGGTCGTAGTCTGGACGAAACCTTGCGCATCCTTAACGCGATCCAACATGTGCAGACCCACCAAGATGAAGTGTGCCCTGTGGATTGGCAGGCGGGGGATCAAACTATGATTCCTGACCCCAAAGCGTCCAAAGCTTATTTTGCTAACCTTGAACCCAAAAGCTAGTTCTATTTCTATCTCTAGGGCAACGACATTCCGCTACATTTACGTGTATACCTACTGATACATCTACTATCCCAACGAAAATCTCTGCCATCTATGGCAATAAAACAGGGCATTTTTCAAAAGATCATCTAAACTAATCCCCACAAGCCATTTTTCCAGCAATCTCTTCCTTGTTGATGCCCGATCCCCAAACCAGTGATGCCGCCATGCAGCTTCCCAACTCTCTTCATGATTTGGAGGCGATCGCCGCATGTGAACTTTTCCAAGGGGTCAATCAAGAATTACTCACAGCACTCCTCAAAAAGTGCTGGGTTCAATCTGTACCTGCCGGGACAAGCATCACCGAACCAGGTCAGGAAAACCATAATCTCTACATCCTGTTATCGGGCGATTTGATGGTGTACCTCGCCGAGGATGATGACGCGGTACTACACCCGGAAATGGGCTTCAAGATTCCCGTGGGTGAATGCATCGGCGAAATGTCGATTATCGAAAATAAACCTGTGTCTGCCTATGTCGTTACTGCCTCTGAATGTCGTCTACTGAGTATCCCGGAGAAAGTTTTTTGGGATGATCTCATGGCTTGGCCAGAGGTGGTTAAAAGTCTCCTAACAAATCTATCTAGCCGGATGCGTCGTCTGGATAAGGTCGCCATCAAAACCCTAGAGGAACGGCTCCGGTTTGAGCAAATTGAGCGGGATCTCAAGGCGGCAGCGCAAATTCAGTCGAATATTCTCCCCCAGGAAAAGCCCTTGCTGAATCAATATCCTGAGGTGGATGTGGCTGCGAGCATTGAGCCGGCGCGGGAAGTGGGGGGGGATTTTTTTGATACTTTATCTATTGATGAGAGGTGTGTGGGGTTGGCGATCGGGGATGTGTCGGGTAAGGGGATCCCGGCGGCACTGTTTATGATCCGGGCGGTGACGATTTTGCGGGCTTGTATTGGTAGGCTGAATATTCCGGAGCAGTCCTTGGCAACGATTTTTTCGGCGGTGAATCGGCAGTTGTGTGAGAGTAATCCGAATTGTTTGTTTGTGACGGTTTTTTTGGGGATTTTAGATGTGCAAACGGGGGTTTTGACCTATGTGCATGGGGGGCATAATCGACCTTTTTTGAAGCGGGTTGGCTCGAAGGCGGAGATGATTCCGATTCCGGAGGGGATGTTGTTGGGTATCTATGCGGAGGCGGAGTATTATTTGGCGGAGTTAAAGCTGGATCCTGAGGATTTGCTGATGATGTACACGGATGGGGTGACGGAGGCGCGTAATCGGGATGGGGAGTTTTTTATGGAGGATCGGGTGGCTGCGCTGTTGGATAG
>JBIKYI010000082.1:0-8565 GCA_044355355.1 Limnothrix sp.
CTTGCCCATTTAGGTTTGATTCAGCCCTTAACCAATAAAGTCAATTTCCAGGAAGGAGTCGGCAAAGTTCCAGTTGTCATTGACTGGGCAGAAAATACCGTGAAAAATACGGCTTTGCGGGTGGCTCAATTTCCAGAATTTAGTCCATTACCAGAATCTTTATCTCAACCTTTAGAATGTGTTGAATTATTCAGTTCATTGCTCAATTTAAATCCAGCAGATCTACCGCCAAATCTTTTGCCAGAAGTGATTTCCTGTGGTTTACCATTCCTTTATTTGCCCCTCAAAAATCTTGATGCTCTCAATCGTTGTTCCCTCAATCTTTCAGTCTGGCAGCAATGCTTAGAACATACCGATGCCGCCCATGTGTATCCCTTTGTGGTGACGGGAGAATATACGATTTATGCCCGGATGTTTGCACCTGAATTAGGGATTACGGAAGACCCTGCAACGGGTTCCGCTGCCACTTCTTTGGCTGGGTATTTATACAAATATTTTCCACGCAAGAAACCAACAGAAATCTGGCAAATTCATCAAGGCATACAAATGGGTAGACCGAGCCAATTAACATTACAAATTACTGCAAATAACAGAAAAATTAGTCGTATTTCAGTGGGCGGTGCTTCTGTTCTTGTGAGTACTGGTAGGATGTCTGTTTCTGCAATGCTTGGACATTAAGAATCAATATAATCTAACGTAGGGAGCTATTAAATTTTTAGGTTCAAATAAGATCAAAGGCTTGAATTTTTAAAATGTACCTTAGAGACTGTTTTGGCTGGATATCAGAGCAGGTACTAAACCCGAAAGAGAGGAAAGGATTTGTGCCATTACCCAGACGATGGGTAGCGGAAAGAACCTTTGGTTGATTTTATTTGTGTCTTCTCTTGAGTCGAGATTATGAATACTCTACCCAAAGTGCTGAGGCGTGGATTTACCTTGCTTCTATTCGACTTTTACTTAGGCGTTTAGCTTAACCATTACTTTTCAGACATCCTCTTAGCAAGGGAGATAGGGATCTGAAGTTTTGCTTAGTTTCACTTAAGGTCACCGTATTGAATGGCGGATAATCTTTGTTGGATAAAGGCAATGCGGTCGAGTTCGCCGATCGCCGTGGCTAGTTCGATGGCTTTGGTGAGAAAGCTAATGGCTTGATCTTGATCGCCTAATTCTGCGTAGAGGTAACCAGCCTGTTCAAAGGTTTTAAATTCTTCGAGTTGATTGTTTTGGGTTTTGGCGAAGTCTGCCCAGCGGTTCAGTTCGCGGAGGGCGAGTTTGCTCTCTCCCATGGCTTTGTAGGTAAAGAATTTGCCTTCGTAGGCACGAAATTGATTTTCCGTGTCGCCCACACTGCCTGCCATAAAGAAGGCATCGCGGTAGGCGGCGATCGCCTCGGTGGATTGTTCGTTGCGCAGATAGGCTTCACCGAGATTGTTGAGGGTGATAGCTTCCCCGGCGGGATCCTTTGCCTTGCGACGGAACAATAGGGCGGTGCTATAAAGCTTGATGGCTTGGTTATAATCCCCCCGGAGACTGGCGGTGAGTCCAAGGTTGTTGAGGCTCATGCCTGCGGTAAGAAGATTTTCGACGGAACGGGCGATCGCCAAAGCATCAGAAAAGACTTCCTCGGCAATATTGAGATTGCCCTGCTTGAGGAATAATGTGCCCAAATTATTTAACGCAAACATCTGCGCCTGGAGATCATTGCGATCGCGTGCCACTGCCAAACGACGACGGAAAGCATCCTCCGCTCCCTGGGCATCCCCAACCGCCACATAGGCTTCCCCAAGGTAGTCATAGGCAAGCCCTAGCCCCTCTTCATCGCCAAAACGTTGGTAAATACTTGCCGCCTTTAGCCAATAAAAAATCGCTTTATCCAGTTGCCCCTGTTGTTGTGCTTCCCGTCCGAGGCTCAGTTGAAAATCAGCATCCTCGCGTTGGGAGAGGTTTTGGTCTGATTGTTCTGAATTTTGTTTTCTATTCTGGGCAAAGGCGGGGGTGGTTGCCAGTACGCCAACACTGCCCAAACTCAGCAAAAGGCATAGCATTAACCAGAAGGGAAATGTTGAACGAGTGCTAAATTGAGGCGACATGGCAATTTTTTTCAAAACAATCTTCCAGGCAAACAAACAATAAACAAACAAGCGTGATTTCATGACAGAGGCGGGTCTTGACGATCATACCCTATCCATTTCTGATTGAAATTTATTTGAAATCTATATTTTCAATACGCTGGATGTTGGGGTTAATCCGTGTGTTTGGGGTTAATGACCTTGTTATTGTGCCCAAAATGCGCTCAATATTCATGCAAAATTTTCGCCCAATATTTCAGCGATCGCCTGATAGGGTTTGATATCCTGGAAGTCTGTTAAACCTATTTGTAAAATTTGGCAATTTAAATTCTATGGCGATCGCATCACCAAAATTACCACAGACCATTATGCTATTGGGTTCCGGGGAACTGGGGAAGGAAGTGGCGATCGCCGCCCAGCGACTTGGCAATACCGTGATCGCCGTAGACCACTATGATCAGGCTCCAGCCATGCAGGTGGCGGATCACCGTGAAGTGATTTCGATGCTCGATGGGGATGCCCTCGCAGCGGTGGTGCAGAAATATCAGCCCGATCTGATTGTGCCGGAGGTGGAAGCCATTCGCACAGAAAAGTTAAAGGAATTTGAACAGCAGGGTTATACCGTGATCCCGACGGCAGCGGCGACCAATTTCACGATGAACCGTGATCGCATCCGGGATTTTGCCCACAATGAATTAGGTATTCGCACGGCAAAATATGCCTATGCCACTAACCCCACAGCATTGGCAACAGCGGCGGCGGCGATCGGTTTTCCCAATGTGATTAAGCCCGTCATGTCCTCGTCGGGGAAAGGTCAGTCCATTGTGCAGAGTGCCGATGAATTAGACCAAGCCTGGAATTATGCCATTGAGGGGGCACGGGGGGATGCAACTAAGGTGATCATCGAGGAACTTATTGATTTTGAGGTGGAAATAACGTTGCTCACCATTCGTCAATGGGCAGGGGAAACCCTCTTTTGTCCGGCGATCGCCCATCGACAGGAACGGGGTGACTACCAAGAATCCTGGCAACCCGTCGGCTTAACCGCAGCCCAGGTCAGAGATGCGGAAGACATCGCCCGCAAAGTCACCAATGCCCTCGGCGGTGCTGGGATTTTTGGGGTGGAATTTTTTATCACCAAACAAGGGGAAGTGATTTTTTCAGAACTGTCGCCCCGTCCCCACGACACAGGTATGGTGACCCTCATTTCCCAAAACTTAAACGAATTTGAACTCCATCTCCGGGCAATTTTAGGGCTACCCATTCCGACCATTGAATTATTGAGTCCCGCTGCTAGTGCGGTGATTTTAGCGACAGAAACTAGCGATCAGGTCGCCTTTACCGGAGTTGCCGCAGCCCTCACGATCCCCGATACCGATCTCAGGTTATTCGGTAAGCCTAACACCCGTCCCTATCGCCGCATGGGGGTTGCCCTCGCCAAGGGGAGCAATACCGATGAAGCCCGTCAAAAGGCATTTGAGGCGGCGCAAAAGGTGCAGGTTGTCTCAGGTTAATCCGACTAAATTCTTGTGTCAATTCTTTTGCATACATGCCTCTAATTGGGGTGAAATCATGCCCAGACCAGGAGCGATCGCCTTTTAGAATGAATGCGAAGAGAAAACATCAAATCTAGTCATTTGCAATCAGTCCAAAACATCGCACGAATCACCAATAAACCTCACCTTGATCCCATTTATGGCTGTCCCCATTTCTACCGATTTTTCAGCAAATACGATTGCCAACACACCCGAATTATTATTAACCTATCCCATCGTCGAAACTTTCCATTCGGTACAGGGGGAAGGGACTTGGTGTGGTGTTTCTGCCTTTTTTATCCGTTTGGCTGGCTGTGATGTGGGTTGTCCCTGGTGCGATACGAAGATTTCCTGGAATCCGAAACGACATCCCCAGGTGGCGATCGCCCAACTCCTGACAGAAATTACCGCTGCCCAACCTGCAATCATTGTGATTACTGGCGGTGAACCCCTGATGCATAATTTACAACCCCTCACCGATCATTTAAGCACTCTAAATATTCCCCTCCACCTAGAAACCTCCGGTTCCTATCCCCTGAGCGGTAACTTTAGCTGGATTACCCTCTCCCCCAAAACCTTCAAACCGCCCCAAGCCGAAATTTACGCCCAGGTGAGTGAACTCAAAGTCGTGATCGATTCCGCCGCCGATCTACAGTGGGCAGAGGCAGAAGCGGCAAAAATCGCCCCAACAATCCCCAAATATCTGCAACCCCAATGGGAAAATCCCCTCAGCCAGGATCTTATTTTTCAATATGTCCTGTCCCATCCCACTTGGCGTTTAGGTTTGCAAACCCATAAATTCCTGGGGGTTCAATAAGATGTCCAACACCCACAAAACAGCAGTTGTTTTATTATCCGGGGGTCTAGATTCTGCCACGAGTGCAGCCCAGGCGATCGCCGATGGTTACCAAGTCATCGCCCTCTCCTTCCGCTACGGACAAAAACATAGCCGCGAACTAGAAGCCGCCCACAAAATTGCCCAACAACTCGGCATTACCACCCATTTCGTGCTGGATGTGAACCTGTCCCAATGGGGCGGTTCCTCCCTGACCGATGCCGACCAGGAGATTCCCCAAGATGGCATCCAAACCGATACCATCCCCTCCACCTACGTCCCGGGGCGTAATACCGTTTTCCTCGCCCTTGCCCTGTCCCTCGCCGAAGCAAAAAATGCCGAAGCCATTTATCTGGGGATCAATGCGGTGGACTATTCCGGCTATCCTGACTGTCGCCCGGAATACCTCGTCGCCTATCAACAATTAGCCAATCTTTCGTCAAAAATCGGCGTGGAAGGTCATGCCCCCAAATTAGTTGCGCCCCTCGTCCTCGATAGCAAAGTGGAAATCGTGCGTAAAGCCATCAAACTAGGGGTGACGATCGCCGATACCTGGTCCTGTTATCAGGGGGGTGAAAAACCTTGCGGTGTCTGCGATTCCTGCCGCATCCGAGACGAAGCCCTAACCAAAGCAGGCTATCCAGAACTCACCAGCCAATCCTCTCCACAACCGCTTAACCCTGAAGCCTAATCCCCCAACTTTTGTCATTATCCATAGGTATTCGTTATAACAGCAGATAACATTTAGTTTTTACCAGGAAAACCATGGAACGCCGTCAATTTATGGGCTTATTTGGGATTGGGATGTTCGCCACCTCTCTTCCCGTGATACTTGCTGCTTGTTCACCCAAAGTTGCAACGCCCCCCACTGACGAAGAAGCCGCTGAGAGTAACAATTCTCCCATCAGCAAAGCAGAGAACGCCGCAACCCAGATGGGAGGCTACACCGAAGTCGGCACCATCGCTGCTCTCGACGCATCCGGCGGTATTTCAACAGAACTCGGCGGGAAAAAAGTTTATGTCTTCCGTAGCCCTGCTAACCAAAGCCTCATTGCCCTTGATCCTACCTGTAACCATAAGGGTTGCCCCGTCAAACTCGCGGGGGATGATCTGGAATGTAGTTGTCATGGTTCCCGCTTCGCCCTTGATGGTAGTTTAACGAAGGGACCAGCCACCGCAGGTCTGCCGCTCTATAGCGTTAAGGAGGAAGATGGCAAAGTCTTAGTCAGTGTTGCCTAATCTGAATCTCCTGAAAATATTGGGAAGAACGCTCTAGATTGATTATGGTCATTTCAAATAAACATTAGACAATCATTGCCTCCCTTGCTAAGGAATGTGCCGGAGGTGAAAGACTGAGCTTGCCGAAGTGCGGAGGGATCAGAAATTCTTAAACTGAACAGAAACGACAATAAAAGACAATCTACTAAATGATCTGTTAAAAGATTAAAGTCAAAAGATAAAAAGAGAACCCTTTTTGCTGAAACAAAATGAGTTCTCTTTCTTTATCTGAATCCGACAAATGAATCCGAAAAACGAGAGCCATGGCGCAAAATCCTATGAGTTAAGATTGATTGACTAACTCTCGAATCGGGGTACGGGTTTTGAGTTGACGTTTTGATGGCGATCGCGCAATTTCAGATCGTTCAACCTGTTGGCTCTCCACAGCATGAACTACCGATGAATTAACCACATCTGGGTTGAAGCGATAACCGACATTTCTGACGGTCTGAATTAGGCTGGGCTGCCGAGGATCCCGCTCAATTTTTTTACGCAGAGATAACACATGGGTATCAATGGTGCGGGGATTATCGATCGCATCTGGCCAAGCACGGCGTAGAAGCTCCGAACGGCTCAGAGGTTCACCATCTGCTTGGGCAAGTACATACAGTAGACTGAATTCCTGGGGAGTCAAGTCAATCATATTGCCCCGCAAAAGCACACGGCGTTGAACCAAATCAATGCGCAACTCACCATAATCTAGTTGCAAGGGCGCACTTGTTGCTCGAACGCGACGTGTGAGTGCCTCGACTCGAGCTAATAGTTCCTGCATCCCAAAAGGTTTAGCTAAGTAATCATCTGCCCCAGCCTTTAGACCATTGACCACATCTTTTTCTGTGGTTTTAGCGGACAAAATGAGCACCATAGTTTGAGTATTTTGGCGCAACCAACGACACAACTCTAAACCATCACCATCGGGTAAGTCGGAATCCAAGAGAATAAGAGACGGCATATGCTGTTCTAAAATCCGCCGAGACTGCTGAAGGTTTGCAGCCTGGTAGATGGCATAGTTTGCCTGCTGTAAATGCCAACCTAAGAGTGACCTTAGGTGGGGATTCCCTTCAATGATAGCAACTGATATTAAAGTCACGATGGTTTGACTTCCTTGCGATTGTTCCCTCTACGTTAACAAAGCTGATGTTATCGGACTGTAACAGTGGTTACCCATTAATTATTTTTTTAGAGAGAAAAAATGAGGAATCAAAAAGTGTTACGGAGGATTTTTTATCACCCTTGCATCAATGGCTAGATTAAGGTCTGCTAGTAAGATTTATTTTTAGGTAATTTTGATACTAATTTTCTTAAAAATTTTTCTAAAAACTGTTTAATAAAATACCAACAGACTCTTAGTGTTATTTTTTGGAGAGAGCTGCTAGAAAAAACGGATCGTAAAGGGGTAATGGTAGATTTGTTGCTCATCTTTGAGGAGAGAAAGGATCGCCTGGAGGGACAGGATAAGGCTGGCGATCGCCACCACTGCGATGACGGCAAAACCGATGAGGATTTTGGTTAAGAGAAAACCTAGGATTAAGAAAATCCACATTGTGAAATGAAAATTCACAGATTCTCTTGCGTTACTCACAACAATTGAATCTTTCTTTGTAAAAAGCAACACTAAAGGAATCGCCACAGAAAATCCAGTGTAATTAATCAGACTGGCACTGTGACAAAGAACAGTAAAGGTTTTTCGTTGGTCTAAATCTAAAAGCATAGTCTCACATCTATTTATTAGGAGTATGAGTACCCTGCACCAATCTTAAAGTAGCTTGCTTAAAATTGCAGCAACTAATTGTCAAGACGATAGACGACCTTGCCATCGGTAACACGATTACCAACCTGTAAAAATTCAGCTCGAACTAAGCTTTCAATGCGCTCTTCAAGGATATTTCTCGGGACATCTTCTAAGCCAATAAAACAATCTAATAGGGTAATTTCACCTCGGCTTTGGCACAGTTTGAGAATACGACGGTCAATTTTTTCTTCAAGGGTGATGTTAAAACCTGGTTGCTCTGTACTGTCCGTTAGACCCGTGTTGAGATGGGCGGCAACGGATTTGTCATTGCCAATGTTCACGATCACCTGGGGGATCGGAGGATTGTGATTGGTGAGGTAGCGGGAGTTGGAGGCAGCGAGGGTATGGCGATTGTATTTCTCGTCGAAATCAAGTTGCGACATGTTTAGAAACAGCAGGGCTTCAACAAATCCGGCGATGCTGGGGATATATGTCCAAAAAAAGATCGCATAGAGAATTCCCCAGCCTGTTTCGCCCAAATAAAATTTATGGACACCGACTCCGCCGAGGAAGAATGCGAGAAGCGCTGCTGAGTTTTTATTTTTCATGAATGGTGGTGAACTGCAATAGCCTAGGGGCGATCGCCAATGAAGTCGTCTAACTATTTCTTGTGAGCAAGCTTGAGGTTAGAACTGACTCAAAAAACGCATGTCACTATTATAAAGACGGCGAATATCATCTAGCTTGTGGAGCACCATGGCAAACCGTTCTACACCCAAACCAGCGGCAAAACCGCTATAAATTTCGGGATCATAACCAACAGCCCTAAGGACATTGGGGTCAACCATGCCGCAGCCCATCACTTCTAGCCATTTTCCTTGCCATTTCACATCCACTTCAGCGGAGGGTTCGGTAAAGGGAAAGTAACTGGCGCGGAAGGTGATCTCCAGATCTTCGCCGAACATTTGTCGTAGGAATTCCTTTAATGTTCCTTTGAGATCGGTGAATTTAAGATGTTTGTCGATCGCCAATAGTTCAATTTGGTGGAACACGGCGGAATGGGTGGCATCAACGGTATCGCGACGGTACACACGACCGGGGGCAACGATGCGCAGG
>JBIKYI010000083.1:0-8511 GCA_044355355.1 Limnothrix sp.
TAAGTCCCTCTTCAGAAAGACCCTAGGTGTTGCACTTCAAATTTGAATTGGCGGATGGTTTCCACGAAGGTTTGGGCATCGGCTTCACTGCCTCCCGTGGCGGTCACGGCTGTCCAAAGACCAAGGAAATTCCACTTTGCGCCGCCGGAGGTTTTCGGGTTGGCGGTGATCACCTTGAGATCATTTTTGGCGAGATCTGACCATTGAGTAATTTTCAGGTTCGGATCACGCGGCACGATCGCAATGACGGATTGGGTCACGATGCTGTCGTTGGGGGCTTCCGTTTCCCAGTCCGGCTGAATTAAACCCGCTTTTTCGATTTTGTCGATATCACCAGCAAGGGCAAGGGCAACGACATCGGCTTCGAGTCCATCAATCACGGCACGGGTTTGGGAGCCAGAACCACCATAGCTTTGTTCAATGGTGACGTTTTGCCCAGTTTTAGCTTTCCACTCCTCTACAAATTTCGGAATGATCTTTTCGTAGGCACTGCGGGTTACGGCGTAGGAAACGAGGGTAATGGTTACGTCCTTTGGCGCGGCTTCGGTCGTTGCTGTGGTTGTTTGCGCGTTCTGATCTGGTGGAGTCTGCTGGGGCGAACAGGCGACAACCATACTGCTCATCAGGGTGGCGATCGCCAACAAATTGAGGGGACGTAGGGCATTGCGCATGATTGTGACCTTCCTTTTTGGGTACTGCATTCAAGGGGTTGAGGGATCGAAGTCTACCGTCGATTTCAACCTTGAACGAATCTTATTTTACTTTGACTTGAATTGCAATACATTTCAAATTCAATTTGAGATAAATTTCAACAAATTCTCTGCTGTGCCATGATCAAGATTGAAAAAATGTAGATGTTATTTGCAAAACAAAACAACCTAGACCATGGACAATAGAATGTTTCAGTGGCTGCAACGGCGGCTGTCCCAGCGTGGCGATCGCCCCCAATGGGCAAGAACCTTAGGTTTCGATACAGTAAGAACAACGAAATTTTTATCGGGTGTACCGATGCTGGGAGGTCTAGGTTTGACGAGTGCTGCGTTGCCAATCTTGGGGGAATTGTCCCTGAACAGTGATTTTGCCCTCATGGGTTTGGGGTGGCAGGGGTGGTTGACCATCCTCTTAACGGCGATCGCCTTTGTGGTAAATGCCATGACCCCCGTCCCAGCAGAAATCATCTTTCTCGGAGCCTTAGCGATCCTGCTATTGACTGGGGTACTCGACACCGAAACCGGTTTGGCGGGCTTTAGCAACGAAGGTTTAGTGACCATTGCCGTCCTCTATATCGTGGTGACGGGGTTGCAACAAACCGGATCCCTCGGCTGGATTTCCCAGCGGGTTCTCGGTAACCCCAAGGGGGAATCGGCGGCATTGTTCCGGATGATGTTGCCTGTGATGGGTTTGAGCGCATTTTTGAATAACACCCCCGTGGTGGCAATGTTTATCCCCATCGTCAATGAATGGTGTCGGAAGCTCAGAATTAGCCCCTCGAAATTAATGTTGCCCCTCAGCTATGCGGCATTGTTTGGCGGGATTTGCTCATTGCGGAGACGGATCACCCCGGTTTAGGGATTTTTGATATTGCTTGGATTGGTGTCCCCTGTGCGATCGCCGGGACAGTCTTTCTCGCCTTTGGACAAAAATGGTTACTACCCGAACGGAAACCCGCCATCAGCGATCAGGACGACATGAAGCAGTACACCGTAGAAATGGTGGTTATCCCCGATAGTCCTCTGATTGGCAAAAGTATTGAGGAAGCGGGCTTAAGAAGTCTGCCAAACCTGTACTTGATCGAAATTGTGCGGGATACCTTGGTTTTACCTGCCGTTAGTCCGAGAGAAATTCTCCAGAAAGATGATCAACTGATTTTTGTGGGGGCAGTGGACTCGATCCTTGATTTAAACCGTTTACGGGGTTTGCAGCCTGCTACGGATCAAGTGTTTAAACTCGCTACGCCTCGCTCGGAACGTTGTCTGATTGAGGCAGTGGTCTCTAATACTTGCCCCCTCCTACGCCAGACCATTCGGGAAGGGAAGTTTCGCAGTCATTACAATGCGGTGGTGTTAGCCGTTGCCCGTAATGGGGAAAAATTGCAGGGCAAAATTGGTGATATTCGTCTCCTTACGGGGGATACGCTGTTACTGGAAACCCACCCGAACTTTATTGAGCAACAGCGGGATTCACGGGATTTTTATTTAGTGAGTGAAATTCCGGATTCTGAGCCTGTGCGCCATGATCGTGCTCCTATTGCCCTTGTGGTCTTGATCGTGATGGTGGTCTGTGCGGTCTTTGGTTGGCTGTCGATGTTAAAGGCGGCTTCCTTGGCGGCGATCGGCATGTTGGTCACTGGCTGTTGTTCACCGAGTCGTTCGATCAAAAGTATTGAATGGCCAGTTTTGCTCGTCATCGGGGCAGCCTTCGGTTTAGGTAAAGCTCTCGAACAGACAGGTGTAGCGGAGGCGATCGCCCACAACCTATTACAACTCGCTGGCGGGACTCCGCTTTGGTCACTGATTATCGTGTACAGCATCACCACTTTTCTGACGGAGCTAATCACCAACAACGCCGCCGCCGCCTTGATGTTCCCCATTACCCTCTCCCTCGCGAGTACCTTGGGGGTAAGTTTTATGCCCTTTGTCATTGCTGTGATGATGGCTGCCTCCGCCAGTTTTGCGACCCCCATTGGTTATCAGACAAATCTCATGGTGTATGGTCCTGGCGGTTATAAATTTGTGGACTACCTGAGAATCGGCGTGCCATTAAACATTCTCTTTGGTGTGGTGACCTGTGCAATTGTTCCTTTTGTTTTTCCGTTTAACCCTTAAAAACCTATACCAAATCAAGAAAATAAGAGTCAAAAGATTTTCGAGATGTGAGAACACCAAAAACTTGACGCAAAAGTTTGTGCATCGCAACATCAATGACGAATATTTGTGATTTTTCCTTACTTCTTGACGATCAAGACAGCATCTACTATTCGTGACTCTTATTGATTGATTTGGTATTAGAGCCGATTCAAGCTATTAATTTATTAATTAATTAACTTATCTATTTTATTTAAGTTGCCTTTCTCAGTTACTTATTCAGTCGATGGTGTAGCGACTATTCATTGGAGAAACAACAAAATTCATCTCTACTAAAATTATTTGCTAGGAACATCTGTGCTCAAGATTCAATCGATATTATCTTTTGATAAACTGGAAATGAAAGATCTACAAAAAAATCAGTAAGCATCTCCATGACGACGGAACGGGAATTTGAAGAGTGGGCCGAGAAAATTCGACGGGTACGGGGTCAGGCTCCTCGTCGCCATGTGGCAGGTCGCCAGAAAAAGCGATCGCCTTTATTTCGTGTTTTATTATTTCTTAGTGCCTTGGCAATCGCCCTAATGGTGAGCAATCATCGTCAACAGCAAAAGATTAATCCAGAACTGCGCAACAATCATCCCTCAGAATTTAGACTCTAAACCTGAACTCTAGAGATGGCAGGTTAGGATAACCTTAGGATTCTAAAAAACTTGGAATTGGGGAGTTTTGGTTTTGAAAAAAGTTTTGTTCTATACTGCGGCAAATATTCTGGTAAATACTGTGGCGATCGCCGCCCAGGGATTGCCTCTCCAAGCCCAGACCCTCACCCCCGATCAACTCGAACTGCCGCCAGAAATTATCGAAAATAGTCCAGTGTTGCAACGTTGGAGCGACGCTGTGCCGGATTTGGGCTACGATATTCGCCATGACCCCAGTTTCAAAACCCGTTGGCGGTTGGGTTACGGCTATTTCCCCGCCAATGGCGATCGCAGTGGGATTAGTGTTGGTGTCGAAGATTTGTTTATCAAGCCGAGTTTTCCCGTTACTTTTTCCGCCGCAGGAAATACCACGTTTGACGGTGATCGCGCCGATTTTGCCGCCAGAGCAAATTATTATTTATTGCCCCTTGGTAGTCGCATTAATATTGCACCAACGGTTGGTTATCAAACATTTTCCAGCGAAAATCATAACCGTAAATATGACCGTGAAGGCTTAGAAATTGGGGCAAAAATCCAGCTTAATTTATCCCGTTCTGGTGCATCTAATATTACCTTGAGCCAACAATTTGTCAATCTTTCAGGTGATCAAGAAATGGGGATTACAACCTTGAGCACAGGTTACGCTATTAGTAAACAATGGCGCATAGCAACGGAAATCCAGAAACATAATTCTACCGCTGCTAAGGAAAGTCGAGTGGGACTTTTTCTCGAATGGATGCCCTGAAAAATCGTCATTATTTCTTTGAATAGCTCTATTGAATAATTCTAATTTAAGCCGATAATAAATTAAAATTTTCAGTATATTTTTAAATAAAATTCTTGCTAATTTTCCTCAATGCCACCCGAATTACTATTGATTATTGACCTAGAAACGACAGGACTAGATCCCAAAAAAGATCAAGTAATTGAACTCGGTGCAATTTTATATTCTGTCCCTCAGGCTTGCGTCCTACAGCAATTATCGACCCTATTCCCCGTCACTGAAAATCCAGCAGAAAAAATCAATCATATTAGTCCAAAAGCCAGTCAATTGGTTGATGATTTTGCCCTGCCATTACAACAATTTGCACAATGGCTGACTAAAGCGGATTATCTAATTGCCCATAATGTTTCCTTTGATCGGCAGTGGTTTGGCATGGGACATTTACCAAAAGTCGATAAAAAATGGCTCTGTACCTATGACGATTTTGTTTGGTCAAAAAATGCACAACCCACATCTTTAATTAATACTGTTCTTAACTATGGACTCGGCGTAAGTAATGCCCATCGAGCCTTGACAGATTGTCAATTGATTGCGGCTTTGTTTGATCGTGTTGGTGAGTCTGGCGAGTTATTACCACTGATTATGGAGGCGATCGCCCGATCCGAGGAACCTAAAATTGAGGCGATCGCCAAAGTCAACTATGACAATAGAGATTTAGCAAAAGAATGGGGCTTTCGGTGGAATTCTAAAACAAAAACTTGGTCTAAAAAAATTCGTCCTAGTGATCTTGCTAAGGAATCCCCCAGTTATCCCTTTAAGATTACAAAACAAGCTATTCAGTAATCTCTTGATAAATCTCTTCATTCATTATTCCTTACTCAATACTCATTACTTAATACTCAAAACGTAGCAACCATTTTTTTAGAGTACCGATATCTTGAGGAGCATAATCGATTACCCATAATGACCATTCCCCAGTAATATCTTCATCGATCAATTGTTTGAGACTGGGTGTATTGGCAGGGGTATAAGTTTGATCAAGATTAGTTTGGCTGCCGAGGATGCGACTTTGTAGGAGGAAAAGTTTACCGTTAGGATTGCGGAGATAAATCTCCAGATCGCCTAAGTTTTCATGTTCAATCTCAACTTTGATCGCCACATCTTTGATTAAACCAACTTCCGAAAATGCCACAAGACTCGTTACGCCATAGGAACTTGCATCGGGAATTTCCATTTCGAGATCGTTGCTTTCTTCGATGCTAAATTCAGGTTCTTCGACATCGACAAATTGATTATTGGCGGTCTGGACAGCGCGATGGGCGTTAATTTTGCCGTAGCCAAACCAACGGGAATGCCCTTGTCCGTCATAGCTGCCGAGTTGTAGTCCGAGTTGGCGATCGCGCCGGGGATCGACAATTTTATCGGCAGTACTTTCGATGATGTCCTTCACCTCTGTGGCGGAGAGCATGGGATTGACGGACAACATCAGGGCTGCCACACCAGCAACAAGGGGACAGGCGCTCGATGTGCCGCCAAAATCTCTGCTTAAATGACCGTCGCTGTAACCCAATTCCCCTAAAGCATCAGTACTTAAAATGCCTTGACCGATTAGATTGTCATGGACTTCTGGGGCGGTGGGGAGGTAGCCATATTCAGGAAACCAGATGCCGGGGGCAGCATTATTGCTGGGGGCACAGACGGAGATTTCAGTTCCCCAATTGCTGTAGGCGGCTTGGAGGTTTTGACTGGTGCAAGCACCCACAGTGATGACATCGGGATGGCAGGCGTAACCGTTTAGCCAAGTGGTGGGGCCATAGAGCATGTCGTTATGCCATCCCCGTTCGTAGATTGTGCCGTGGAGGGGACGGTTGGCGTTGCCTGCGGCGAAAATGATCACGCAACCTTTGCCGTCTCGACCTTGGGTGGCAGCGTAATGGATGGCTGCGCTTTGGCGGAGGGATAGGGGCAAGTTCACGGCGGCGGCATTCCAACTACAGGCAATTACGTCGGCTCCTTGTTCGACTGCCCAGAGGAAAAGGGCTTCGATCGCCTCGTCATCGAGGTAGCCTGTGGTTTTGAGGGGCATTAGGGCGCATTCGGGAGCAACGCCGACAATGCCTGTGCCTGTTTCAGCGGCGATCGCCAACCCAGCACAGATTGTGCCATGCCCTTCCTGGTGGTGAGGGGAACTCAGTAAAAAGTCATGTCCAGCAAAATCCTTGGGGGCAACAATCTTCCCTTCCCCCTGGAAATCGGGATGGTTCAGATCAATGGCATCGTCGGCGATCGCCACCACCACCGAGCGATCGCCCTTAGAGATTGCCCAAGCACCCACCACATCAATGCCCTGGGGCTGTTCCGGTTGCTCCGGATTGGGGGCATGGAGATACCATTGTTGCGGAAATAACGTATCCGTCGGTAACTCTGTCGCTAATTCAACATTGAAGGATTCCTGGGGCAAAATTACATTCGCCTCCGCCAGATTGACCCCCGGCAAAGTGCAAAGCTGATGCGCCAATTTCAGCGGATTGACCGTACAGTCCTTCGTTAATTCATAGAGAAAAGTATTCTCTAAACCCAAAATAGGACGCACAAAACGCAAACCATGGCGATCGCCAAACCCCTGATACTCATTACGAGAAAGCGGATGCGCAAACTGAACCGTAAGCTGATTCGTCAGATACACAAAACTATCAATCGAATAAGCCAACTGATACACATGACTCGCGAAGAGAATTTCCCCACTCTGACGCGCCCCAGCCAACACCGTTTCCAGATCCTCCGGCGGCAGAATCACCTCCTGCATCAAAAAATCCATTCCCTGGAGCGGAATCGGACGATACATCAACCCAGGAACAATCTCCAGCAAATCCACATCTGGATCCCGAAACGCAACCGTCAGACGATCATCTAACTTGTGTAATAAAAGTTCTGCTTGTCCCCGTTGTAAAATAAGACCTTGTTGTGGCGTTACCTCTGGTGCTGCCATAGCGCAAACCCTCTCCTTGCCCATCCCCTGCGTGGGATTGAGATGTAAACATACAAAAAATTACTGTGTCAAATATTGTGTCAAATCACCACTTGACGAAAACTATGAAAGCAATTAGCATCCATCGTTTGATTCCACTCTTTAGTTTGGCAATGGGGTGCTCTCTGGCAATTATGCCACCAATTTTGGCGCAACCTGAGGCTGTCCAACAAAACTTAAGTGAACTTCGTCCCCTCACTAATGGTGATAGCGTCTTTAGTATGGCGGGGGGCAATGCCTTGATGGATGAGGCGATCGCCGCCATTGGTGCGAAAGATTACGCCGTTGCCGTCGAACGTTTACAGTCAGCCCGTCAAGTCTTTAACCAACTCTCCAACTTTCATCTCGATCTCGCCAATGGTTTCCAAGGGATAGACAATGGCATCTACAACGTCGAGAAAAAATTAGCCCTCGATGCCGGAACCATGCGCGACACCGCCACCTATCGCCTTGCCCTAGTGCACCGCGCCCAGGAAAAACCAGAACTCGCCGTACCTTTGCTGATTCAAGTCGTTCGTTCCCAAAGTCCCGTCAGCGACCTCGGCGGCAAATCCTACCAACAACTCTACGAAATCGGTTTTGTGCCCAGTGTCTTCCCGAAATCTGCTGAGGTAACTGCGCCCAATACCAATGAATTGAGTATCCTCAGCATGACAGGCGGCAAGGGCTTAATGGATCAGGCGATCGCCGCCATTACCAACAAAGACTACGATACCGCTGTCCAACGCCTCCAGGATGCCCGTCAGGTGTTTAACCAACTCTCTAATTTCCATCTCGATCTCGCCAACAGTTTCCAAGGTATCGATCTCGATATCTATGATGTGGAAAGAAAATTGGCTCTCGATGCCGGAACCATGCGGGACACAGCCACCTATCGCCTCGCCCTCGCCCACCGTGCTCAGAACAAACCCGAACTTGCCGTACCCTTGTTAATTCAGGTGATTAAATCCCAGAATCCAACCAGCGATCTGGGCAAAAAATCCTACCAGCAATTGTACGAACTAGGCTTTGCTCCTAGCGAATTCAAAAGATAATGAGTCCAGATTTTTCACGAGAAAAACTGACAAGATCAAAACTATCTAAAAAAGGGGAAGACTTAGCACTTCCTTTTTTTATGCCTAGATTTAATGCTTATTTAATGATGACCTTTCTGACTGAATGTTAGGGACGACCAAATTCAAAAACCGCCAATTCAAATTTGAAGTGCAACACCTAGGGTCTTTCTGAAGAGGGACTCATAAGGATATTCTGATG
>JBIKYI010000084.1:0-8384 GCA_044355355.1 Limnothrix sp.
TATTCTTCGTTGCTTTAACCACGCATACTTTACATACGACCTTGTTTTTGCTACCGTTTATCTGGTTGACCCAACTGCTGCTAACATCTGGGCTAGGATATCTCACTGCGGGTCTGACAGTGTTTTTACGTGATATTCCACAAACATTAGGGTTAGTGTTAAATGTCTGGTTTTATATGACTCCAATTATTTATCCTGCCTCTGCAATACCTGAGAGTTTTCGTGGCTGGGTATTTTGGTTAAACCCCATCGCTGCTATATCTGAGGTTTATCGAGATATCATTTTGGTTGGTGAAGTAAAGCATTGGAGTGAGTGGGGTGTGGCTACTGCAATATCTGCGATCGTATTTTGCTTCGGATTATCTGTGTATAAGAAGCTTCGACCAGCCTTTGCTGATGTACTGTAAATCTATTGCTTTGGTCATTGTTTAAAATTTTTAAGGATTAACAATAAAAGTATGGGAGAAAAAGTTGCGATTTCTCTAAACAACGTATCAAAGTGCTTTAAGCGATATGCTCGACCTGTAGATAGGTTGAAAGAGATACTTTTACCGAGTAAAAGTTATGCACAAGAGTTTTGGGCATTACGCGATATCTCCTTTGAAATAATGAAGGGAGAGACTATGGGCATTATTGGACGCAATGGTGCAGGTAAATCAACACTTTTGCAACTAATTTGTGGAACTTTGACCCCCACTATTGGAGAAGTGCAAGTACATGGTAGAGTTGCCGCTTTGTTAGAATTGGGCGCTGGATTTAATCCTGAGTTTACTGGGCGTGATAATGTGTATATGAATGGCGCAATTATGGGGCTTTCTAAGGTGGAAGTCGATGAGCGTTTTGATAATATTGCGGCTTTTGCTGATATCAAAGATTTTATTGATCAGCCTGTTAAGACTTATTCTAGTGGAATGTATGTAAGGCTTGCCTTTGCCTCAGCGATTCATATTGACCCAGACATTTTAATTATTGATGAAGCGTTAGCTGTGGGAGACATATTTTTTCAGGCAAAGTGTATGTCTCGGATGCGGCAGATGATGGATAACGGTGTAACTGTATTGTTTGTGAGCCATGATAGTGGCGCTGTTAAGAGCCTTTGCAATCAAGCGGTTTTGCTAGACAATGGGAAATTGCTTGGACATGGTTCAGCCGATGAAGTAGTTGAGCAGTATTTCCATATAAAGGTTAAAAATGAGCAATTGACGCTCAGGGCAGATTTACCGCAGAATAACTATAGTAATGAATCACAAAGTGACAAGTTATTATTAGATGTCGGTTCTCCGTTCCGAAGCAATGATTTATTCTTGAAAAAAGCATCTTTTCAAAGAATACAAAATGGCAAATCTAATTTTGTCAATATACAATTACTAGATAAACACAAACAAGAAATACAAAGTGTCGACTACGATCAAGAAGTCATTTTAAGAATGGCTATTGAAATTAATGAAGATCATGAAAATCTGAGCTTTGGGTATCACATTAGGGATAAAAATGGAAGCGAAATTATATATTCCGACAGTGTTATTGAAGACAAAAGCCTCCTCTCAGTTAAAAAAGGGGAAAAGTACATTATAGATTGGCTGTTTAAAGTATCCCTAACACAAGGAATTTATAATATTGCTTGTGGATTATCAATTCCTATTGACTTAAGGATTGGCAAAGTAGATTTCTGTGATTTTGTGCCTTTAGCTGTTCAGTTTAATGTAGCACCAAGAGAAGGATCAATTCTCTATGGAAGCGTTCATTGGGATAATTCAATCCAATTAACCAAAATTGAATAATATGTTATTATAGCTTAAGAAGAAGGATTCAGCCAATTGAAACCTTTACACAGAATGATCTGAAATCATAATTTTTATGTAAACTTTTGATTTGTATGAACTTGTAGCTCATATGCTGATAAAGGCTAAAACCATTTATAAAATTTGGATTACAGAATCATATTTCGTATTGTCAGACCAGTATCTATCAACCATAGCTTATCTCAAACTGACGTTAGAATAGCAAGAAACTTTCAATTAGATGTTTACAAATATTACGCTCTTGAAATAAGTTATGTATAGAAAAATGCTCCCACGAAGACTTAAAGATAGTATCAAAGTTCTTTTTGGGATGGTGAAAGCAGTTGATACAGAAGCTTCTACTGAAGCATCTCAAAAGTTACCTGTTGATGTGGAAGCTTCTACTGAAGTATCTCAAAAGTTACCTGTTGATGTGGAAGTATCAGAAAATCTAAATTATTTCTGTCCTGTATGCGCTTCACCTGTAAAAAAATTCAATGCCTTGCCTGACTTCTACTATGAAAACTTAGATAAGCATGGATTCATATTTTCTGTTTTTCAAGGTGAAACCCTAAATCTTTTTAACTATTCTTGTCCTGTGTGTGGAGCTAGTGATAGAGATAGATTGTATTCTATCTATTTGCAAAAGGAAGTATCTAGCCATTTCAGTGAATTTAAATTTTTAGATATTGCTCCGTCGTCCAGTCTACAGAAATTTATTAAAACTCATTATCCCCATATTGAGTATCGTTGTGCGGATTTAATGATGACTGGTGTCGATGATGTAATTGATATTACTCGAATGGATATTTATGACGATAATGTTTTTGACTTCTTAATATGCTCTCACGTTTTAGAGCATGTTCATGATGATAGAAAAGCAATGAGTGAACTTTTTCGAGTTCTTAAGTTAGGTGGTAAGGGGATTGTTATGGTTCCCATCATATTAAACCTAGAAAATGACTATGAAAATCCAGAAATAACGACTCCTGAAGGATGTTGGAAACATTTTGGACAAGACGATCATGTGCGGATGTATTCTAAACCAGGATTTGTTAGCAAACTTATTGATACAGGATTCTTAGTGCATCAATTGGGTGCTAATTTCTTTGGCTCTGAATTGTTTGACAAACATGGAATACATAATCGATCTGTGCTCTATGTAGTTGAGAAGGGCTCTTCTGGGTTTCAGGGGTAAATTTTATATTCTTGATACAATAGTTTGCGGCATGATAAGGCTGTAACTGTTGCTCAGAAAGGTTTCTGGCTAATATTAGCTGTGTTTATCCACATGAAACCAGAAGAGCCTTGAGAAGACTGTTTAGCATATTTACAAATAGATTAATGTTTACAATTCAACCCACATTCCGCTCGTAATGGAAGCCAAAAAATATTTACAACGAGACAATAAGGGTTTCAGCGATTTCAAAAGAAATTAATAATGATTAATCCTAATAGTGTGTCTTTGTTGACAATATTAAAATGGTGACTTTTTTGCTATCAAGACTCAAAACACTTGCTGTATAAGCATTTCCTTTCTAAATATTTTTTTCAGTAAAATAAGAGCGGAATGTGGGATTCAATCACAATGAATGATTTTTATGACAGATAAAACTTCTGAATTAGCCTATTTTGGTGGCGAACCAAAATTCAAAGAAAAGCTGTTTGTTGGTCGCCCAAATATTGGGAGTAGGAATCGCTTATTAGCACGTATTAACGACATGCTCGATCGCCGTTATTTATCGAATAATGGAATATTTGTACAAGAATTTGAGCAAAGAATAGCTGACTATTTGGGGGTTAAGCACTGCATTGCTGTTTGCAATGGCACGATCGCATTAGAGTTAGTGATTCGAGCTTTGGAATTAAAAGGTGAAGTAATCATTCCTTCGTTTACCTTTATTGCCACAGCCCACGCTTTGCAATGGCAAGAAATCACTCCTGTTTTTTGTGACATTGATCCTAAAACACATACGCTTAATCCTTGGCGGGTAGAGTCATTGATTACACCGCGAACATCGGGAATTATGGGGGTTCATTTGTGGGGACAGCCATGCGAAGTGGAGGCGTTAACGGAAATTGCTCATAAGCATAATCTAAAACTTATGTTTGATGCTTCCCATGCCTTTGGTTGCTCGCATGGTGGAAAGATGTTCGGTAATTTTGGAAGTGCTGAAGTATTTAGCTTTCATGCCACTAAGTTTGTGAATGCGTTTGAGGGCGGGGCGATCGCTACGAATGATGATGAGTTAGATCAAAAGTTACGGCTGATGAAAAATTTTGGATTTGTTGATTATGATAATGTCATCTATTTGGGAACTAATGGCAAGATGTCTGAGGTATCAGCCGCCATGGGGCTAACATCTCTAGAGAGTGTAGAGGAGTTTATTGAAGTGAACCGCCGTAATTATCAGTGTTATCAAGACGGTTTAGCTGGCATTTGTGGGGTGTCGTTATTTCATGTAAATGAAGCTGAGAAGCATAACTATCAGTATATTGTGTTGGAAATAGATGAAGAAAAAACTAAAGTTAGCCGAGATTTATTAATCAAGATTCTCCATGCTGAAAATGTGATTGCTAGGCGATATTTTTATCCGGGTTGTCATCGAATGGAACCCTATCGCTCTTATTTCCCCCATGCGGGTTTATTGTTACCTGAAACAGAAAAGCTAGCTCAGAAAGTCTTAGTTTTACCTACGGGGACAGCAATTTCAGAAGAAGATATTAGAAAAATTTGTCAGATTATTCAATGTGTAGTTTCACATTTTCTAAAAAATGAAGAAACTTGTATAACAAGCATCGAAAGTCATCAATTTACTTAATTATCGAAGATGAATTACTGTCAAACTTATATTTTTATATAATTAAGCTTATGCGCCTGTCAATTATGCAGCCCTACTTTTTACCTTATATTGGTTATTTTCAACTCATTGCGGCATCAGATCTATTTATTCTCTATGACAACATCAAATATACAAAAAAAGGTTGGATTAACCGCAATAGAATATTGCAAAATGGCAGAGACAATCTCTTCTCACTTCCATTGAGGAAAGATTCGGACTTTCTTGATATTGGGGAAAGGGAGATTTCTGAAAATTTTAACCGAAGTAAATTGCTTAATCAATTCAAAGGAGCCTACGCTCACGCACCTTATTTTACAAAGACCTTCCCACTTCTTGAGCAAATTATAAATTGCGAAGATCGCAATTTATTTCGCTTCATTCATCATTCTTTAGTAAAGACTTGTGAACATTTAGGTATTAGTACTGAGGTTCGTATTTCCTCTCATATAGAGGTCGATCACAACTTAAAAAATCAAGATAAGGTTCTTGCCTTATGTAAAGCGCTCAAAGCAGATACCTATATCAATGCGATCGGTGGTATTGATATTTATAGTAAAGATGAGTTTGAAATCAATGGTATCGAGCTGAAGTTTATCAAATCAAAGCCATTTGAATATGAACAATTGAGTAAAGATTTTGTCCCGTGGCTCTCCATTATCGATGTGATGATGTTTAATCCATTTGAACCCATCCTCGATTGCATTTTGAATAACTATGAATTGATCTGAACTATGTTTTATTGGAAGAAGCTAGGTAAAGTATTTACCCCACAAGAAGTAAAAGGTCAGTCTTGGCTTTATGAATTTGCCCAAGCACCAGCAACATTAGTAATTGATGATGTTGTACGTGTATATTTCTCCTGTCGCCCTCCAGCCGACAGTAACGGACAATATGTAAGCTATTCTGCCTTCTTAGATCTAGATCGTACCAACCTGTTCAATGTTCGCCAAGTTTCTGAGCAACCTATTCTGAGTTTAGGTGGACTCGGAGAATTTGATGAATTCGGAATCTATCCAGTCTCGGTAATCAAAGATGGGCATGATGTCCGTTTATACTACGCTGGTTGGACACGCTGTGAATCAGTCCCATTCAATGTTGCTATAGGCTGTGCAACTAGTAAAGATAACGGCAAAACATTCAAAAAGCTTGGTAATGGCCCAGTACTTAGTTATTCGCATGATGAACCATTCGTTATAAGTGGACCGAAGATCCGTCACTACCAAGGACTTTGGTATCTCTTCTACATTGCTGGACGCAAATGGAAGATAGTTGATGAGCGAGCTGAACCAGTATACAAAATCCGTATGGCAACATCGCAGGACGGCATTTACTGGAACAAGCTCAATTTAGATATTATCGAAAGCCGCATTGAGGAAGACGAGGCACAGGCTAGCCCCGATGTATTCTACGCGAACGGCATCTACCATATGTTCTTTTGCTTCCGCTATAGCAGTTACTATCGAAGCAAACAAAATGGTTATCGAATTGGCTACGCCTCAAGCACTGACCTAAGAAATTGGGTGCGTGACGATAGCAAAGCTGGAATCGATGTTTCAGATGAAGGTTGGGATGCCCAAATGATAAGCTATCCCCATGTGTTTGATCTCGATGAAAAAACATACCTAATGTATCTCGGCGACCAAGTTGGTCGATATGGTTTTGGACTAGCAGTATTGGAAGGAGTCTTGGCATAAACAATGAAATGGCATAAACTCGGCAAGATATTTGATCCTATACAGTTCAGCCTACCGAATGACTGTATAAACTTCGCACAATCACCACAAACACTGGTATTCGATGACTACGTGCGGATTTATTTCTCTACTCGTGCGCTGGACAAAGACGGAAAGTTTTTGAGCCATATTGCATTCGTTGATATGCGTAAGAATCTGCGCGACATTATCCACGTAGCTGATAAGACGGTTATCTCGCTTGGTGGTCTGGGATGCTTTGATGAGCATGGAATTTTTCCGTTCAATGTGTTGCGCCACGGTGATTTAGTGTACGGTTATACCTGTGGCTGGAGTCGGCGGGTCTCGGTTTCTGTAGATACCGCCATCGGACTTGCCATTAGTCACAATGACGGATTGACTTTCAAACGTATCGGAGACGGACCTGTGCTTGCTGCATCTTTGCATGAACCCTACTTAGTCGGTGATGGCTGCGTAAAGATTGTTGGTGATACGTTCCACATGTGGTATATATTCGGCACTGGATGGAAACAATATGTATTTGATGCCATGCCTGATCGAACCTATAAGATTGGTCATGCAGTTTCTAAAGATGGTATCCAATGGGTGAAAGATGAGGCGCAACAAATTATTTCGGATAAACTGGGTGTGGATGAAAGTCAAGCGTTACCAACTGTAATCAAAATAGATGAGCGATATCACATGTTTTTTTGCTATCGTCAGTCATTTGATTTTCGTAAAAACAAAGATAGAAGCTATCGTATCGGACATGCGTGGTCGGACGATATACAAAGCTGGACAAGAGATGATGAAAATCCGCAAATTAAAGGTACCCCGAATGAATGGGACAGCGATATGCAGTGCTATCCGCATGTGTTTGAGTGCGACAATCAAATCTATTTACTTTATAACGGCAATGAGTTTGGGCGTAATGGCTTCGGACTAGCGAAGCTGGAGCTATGAAGCAATCGCTCAAATTTTGTGTAGACTGTGCGACTGAAACACAGATTGCAGAGCATCTTATGTTCTGTGATAAGACTTTTATACCACCCTTGAGTGAGCGGGTTGAGATTTACAACTATGCTCGTAAAATTACTACACATGCAACACGCTTTGAGTTGTGGGCAACCGACAATTTGGTAGGACTGGTGGCAATGTATTGTAATGACTATGAGAAGCGCGTAGCCTACATCACCAGTATTAGCGTCTTGTCGAGATGGCAATGTCAAGGTGTTGCTTCCAAACTCATTCAACACTGTATAAGCCATGCATCTAAGCAAGGTTTTTTTTACATTTCACTGGAGGTTGACAAACTAAACAAGCCAGCAGTTACTTTATATAAAAAATATGGGTTCTCAATATACAGGTCAACCGATCAGGCATATATTATGAATTTATTAGTAATCAGGAAAGTTTAGATGAACAAGCAACGTAATTACAACACTGAGATCAAAGACACTGTTAATCATCAATATGCTTACAGATTTGATTTTGATGTGATGCATCCCTATATGATTCGCTCATTTGAGCCGTTTTTCAGAAAGGGGAGTCTGCTGGAATTGGGTAGTTTTAAAGGTGATTTCACTAGACGCTTTCTTGAATATTTTGACGACATTACGTGTGTGGAAGCTTCTGACATTGCAATAGAAGAGGCTAAATATAAACTTGGGAATCAGGTCAAATTTGTTAATTCACTTTTTGAAACTGTGACTCTGCCTAAGCGATATGACAATATAGTATTAACTCACGTACTAGAACATCTTGATGATCCTATTTTGGTCTTGAGGCGTATCAACCAAGAATGGCTTACTAAAGGTGGACGACTTTTTTTAGTTTGCCCAAACGCTAATGCACCGTCACGTCAAATTGCTGTAAAAATGGGTTTAATCTCTCATAATACTGTCGTTACCTCTGCTGAGGTAGAGCATGGTCATCGCTGTACTTATTCCCTAGATACTTTAGAACGCGATGCTGTAGACGCAGGATTAAATGTAGTCTATCGCTCAGGAATTTTCTTTAAAGCTCTTGCAAATTTTCAATGGGATCAGCTACTCCAGACTGATATTATT
>JBIKYI010000086.1:0-8365 GCA_044355355.1 Limnothrix sp.
CTCTAGTTATCCGGCTTTATCCCATTGGCAACGCCGACCCTTGTTGATGATGAGTCTCAATGATGCAGAGGATCCCCATTTTCGTAAGGCATTGTTTGACCCGACCCAATGTCCGGCTGATTGCCCTCGTCCCTGTGAAGGTATTTGTCCGGCGATCGCCATTGACCAGCATGGGGTGATCGGCGATCGCTGTTATGGCTGTGGGCGCTGTTTACCGATTTGTCCCCTGGGTTTAATCTCGGCGCAAAATTACGTGTCTACGCCCCAGGTTGCCGCCGAATTAATTGTTGCCGCTGGCATTGATGCGGTCGAAATCCATACCCAAGTGGGTCATTTGGAAGATTTTCGGCGATTATGGCAGGCGATCGCCCCCGTGCATCAACGGTTGCAACTCCTCGCGATTAGCTGTCAGGATCACCCCGATGTTTTGCTCTACCTGGAAAAACTATTAGCGGAAATTCAGCCCCTGGACTGTGAACTCCTGTGGCAAACCGATGGCAGACCGATGAGTGGCGACATCGGCAAGGGAACGATCCACGCCAGCATTCATTTTGCCCAAAAACTGCTCCAGTCCAATATTCCGGGATATGTGCAACTGGCAGGCGGCACGAATGATCACACCATCCATAAACTCAAGGAACAGGATCTTTTCAAAGGCTCTCAAACTCAAGGCGATCGCCCCTTTATCTCCGGCATAGCCTTCGGGAGTTACGCCCGTAAACAACTCCAACCGATCCTGGAACCCAGCGATGGCGATCGCCCCAATTTCCTCGAAAACGATCCCGCGAGACTCTGGCAAGCAGTCGCCCATGCCAGAACACTCATAAATCCATTAAAATCTTAAGCAAATTTCATTCCTATCCTATGACCGTATCCCAGCAGTCCGCTTCCGTCCCTGCTCATCGTCGTCTAGTTACGGATGACCTCGAAAAATTATTAACGATTTTGCCCGATCCCATTCGACAATACCTCGCCAACCATCCCCGCCAGGATGAGCTGATCGAAGTAGTGATGGATCTTGGACGCATCCCCGAAGCCCGCTTTGTCGAAGGTACAGAAGATTTGGGAGAAGCCGTGATCACCCGTGAGGATCTGCAATATTCCGTGGATCGGGTGGGTCTTTTTAGCGGCGATAATCGGGCTGGCATCGAAAAAACCCTGCACCGAATCAGTGCGATGCGCAACCGTCAGGGGGATATTGTCGGTCTCACCTGCCGTATTGGTCGGGCAGTTTTTGGCACGATTTTGATGATTCAGGAATTGGTGGAAAGTGGCAAATCGATTTTGTTGCTTGGTCGTCCTGGTGTGGGAAAAACGACGGCACTGCGGGAAATTGCGCGGGTGTTGGCAGATGATGTGGGTAAGCGGGTCGTGATTATTGATACTTCTAACGAAATTGCTGGGGATGGGGATGTGCCCCACTCGGCGATCGGTCGGGCGCGACGGATGCAGGTGGCAACTCCAGAACAGCAACATCGGGTGATGATCGAGGCGGTGGAAAACCATATGCCTGAGGTGATTATCATCGATGAGATTGGGACAGAATTGGAGGCGATCGCCGCCCGTACCATTGCCGAACGCGGTGTCCAACTCGTCGGGACAGCCCATGGTAATCGCATCGAAAACCTGATTAAAAACCCGACCCTCTCGGATCTCGTCGGTGGTATCCAAGCCGTAACCCTGGGGGATGAGGAGGCCCGCAAACGGCGATCGCAAAAAACCGTCCTAGAGCGCAAGGCTCCTCCGACCTTTGATGTTGCCGTGGAAATGTTAGAGCGGCAAAAATGGGTTGTCCATGGCGACGTGGCGATGATTATCGATACCCTGCTGCGTGGTCATCAGCCCCTGCTGGAAATTCGCACCGTGGATGACGAAGGTAATGTCAAGATCAGCGAAGAGATGGAGCACCCCGTCGAAATTCCCGATTGGAATCCCCAAGTGCGCATGGTCAGCGAACCCCAACCGAGCCAACCGAGCTATCCTCGCGGTCTACGGGCTTCCGGCAAGATGGATCCTTTACCCTTTGAAAGCAAGAAAAATAAATTGCGATCGCCCAGTCGTCCTGTCCTAGACCAGATGATTGACCAATCCTGGACAACCCCCGATCCCCAACAAACCGAAAAAGTACGGGTTCCGGGACCAAATGGCGAAGATTATCCCGTTTATGTGTATCCCTACGGTGTGGGGCGATCGCAACTAGAGCAGGTCATTGAGATCCTCCGTCTACCCGTTGTCCTCACCAAAGATCTCACAGGCGCAGATGCCGTCCTCGCCCTGCGATCGCAACTGAAAAACCATTCCAAACTGCGGGATATCGCCCAGGATCAACATGTGCCCATCCACGCCGTCAAGTCCAATACCATTCCCCAAATCACGCGGGGCTTGCGACGTTTATTAAACCTCGACGATCCGAACGCTAAGGAACCCACCGATATTCGTCTCTTTTCCCAAAGCAACGATGACGACGAAATCGATGCCCTAGAGGAAGCCAGACTCGCCGTTGAACAGATTGTGATTCCCCAGGGGCAACCCGTTGAACTCTTGCCCCGATCCCCCAAGATTCGCAAAATGCAACATGAATTAATCGAGCATTATCGTCTGCAATCATCCAGTTTTGGAGAAGAGCCAAATCGTCGCTTACGGATTTTCCCCGCTTAAACTGCAAACTTTTTTAAGTTTTATTTGTTAAATTTTACTTGTTGAATTTTAAGCTTTAATTTGTCAGCTTTAAGTTAAGAAAATTTTCTGGATAACCCTGAAACAATATATGTCTAGCTCAGCTCCTTATCAGCCCCTTTTATTACGTTTATTACATGGCACGGCGGCAATTTTACTTGTCCTAGCCTGGGTATCTGGGTTTTGGGTATATGAAACATTTGATCACCGTTTAATTGCCCTTGGATTACCGAATTTACCGGATGTTCAAGGAATTCATGGCACGATCGCCCTGGGTCTTTTTCTATTTTTCCCACTGTTCGCCCTATATAGTTTTCGGTTAGGCGATCGCCGTTTAATCCAACCCGATGCTTGGCAACAAATTCAACAATGGAGCAAGCCAATTTGGTGGGTAACAATCCATCGCCTGAGTAATACATTGATGCTTTTTGCTGTTACTCTTGCCCTATTTACTGGGCGTATGATGAGTGAAGAATGGTTACCGAAAGGGGAATTAAACAACCCTTGGTATTTGGCTCATTTGACTGCCTGGATGGTGGTATTTATAAGTTTAGCAACCCACTTACTCATGGCGGCTAAAGTTGGAGGTGTGCCTTTTTTATTGTCGATCTTTCAACGCACCATCAATGAAGGTGATCGCCCAATGCTTACCCTGAAAAAAATCCCCCTAAAGCCCATCAATCGACTCTTACAAACCCTAGAAATTACTTTATTTGGTTCCCTGATTCTCGGATTGATTTTACCCGTTTTATAACAGACAGTAACAACAGGATATTAACTGAATGAATATAGTCATTCCAAGTAAGTCTGAAACATTTCCGGTTAGGGGTGGGTTCTCCGTAAATTGCGCAACTGATCGGACCCCTTCCAGTCTTTGAGCACCTTCCCCAAGGAAGGATAAATGTCTCAAAAGTATTTGAATCGATATATTAATTAAAGCCATAAGTACTCAACAAAAAGGGAACATTCTGTAGTGTGATGTCCCTTGTTTATGTGCCTGTTACCTTAGATTTTCGTTATTCGTTATAGTAAAAGCTTGCGAATCAAAAATTATCTAACAACTGCGTTGAAATATCATCATCTGGGTGAACATTTTCCTCAATCATCGCCGGGTCGATCAAAGTGATATCAAAGGGATCATCTTCTGCCGTGGTTTTGTGGTTACTAGACATGGCTCCCGCCTCTCGGTACTCATAGACTCCGTAAACTTGGGGGCCAAAGACAACTTCATCGCCATGTTTTAACTCATGGGCGTTCACTTTTTTGCCATTGACCATAATGCCATTTGCACTATTCTGCTGGATGCCATCGCCGTCCAGAATTCGATAATAGGAACGACCATCATTGCGTAGACAACGGATCAGGGTCGCATGGAGACGGGACACAAATTGGGAGTGGAGATAAATTGTACAGGTGCTCTTGCGACCTAAGCTATACTTCGATTCTGTCAGGGAATATTCGCGCTTCCCTTGATCATCATTGACGATGAAATAGTGATGGCAGGTTTTTGGAGTGGAAGCTACGACCATAGGTCAAATATGTGACGGCGAGAGGAGATTTAAATTCTCTGAGAGGTGATTGGCTTGTGCTACTAAGTCAGTGCTTATTCAGCTTATTCAGTAAGATGTCCCCAGAAAACATCATGTTTGATCTTACTGGTAATCTTACTGGATCTTTTGATTTCTTTCTGTGACTCGTGGTCATGGTCGGGGGCGATCGCCATCAACGGACAAACCGGACTCCATACCCTAACAAATCAAAAAAAATCTGCAATCCCATTCTAGATAGAGAATTGCAGAATCTTACCTGAAAATTAGTCTAATCCTCGAAAAACTTAACCAAAACGACCACTTACATACTCTTGAGTCGCCTGCTCGCGGGGATTCTGGAAAATGACCTCCGTGCGATCGCATTCCCCCAGATAACCCTGGCGCGACCCATCCTCATTCGTCTTCACATTAAAAAACGCCGTCATATCCGCCACTCGGGAAGCCTGTTGCATATTGTGAGTCACAATCACAATCGTGTATTGCTCCTTGAGTTGGTGAATCAATTCCTCAATCTTTAGAGTCGAAATTGGGTCTAACGCCGAACAAGGCTCATCCATCAACACCACTTCCGGCTGAATGGCGATCGTCCGCGCAATACAGAGACGCTGTTGTTGACCACCGGATAAAGCTAAGCCACTCTGCCGTAACTTATCCTTCACCTCATCCCAGAGAGCCGCTTGCCGCAAAGACTTCTCCACCAACTCATCCATATCGCCCTTATAGCCATTAATCCGTGCCCCATAGGCAATATTTTCGTAAATAGACTTAGGGAAAGGATTCGGTTTTTGGAAGACCATCCCAATACGACGACGCACCTCCACAGGATCCACGTCAGAAGCATATAAACTACTCCCGTGATAGGCAATATCCCCACTAATCTTAAAAGTCGGGATTAAATCATTAAGGCGGTTATAGCAACGGAGCAACGTACTCTTTCCACAACCCGAAGGCCCAATAAAAGCCGTCACTTGATTTTTCGGAATATCGAGATAAACACCTTTAATTGCCAAAAAATCACCATAATAGACACTCACATTCTCGGTTTGTAGAATCGGAGATGTCTCATTCACTGGAGTGGAGTTAATCATTGGAGAGTCGTAAATCTAAAATCAAGTAGAAAAGGATAATTGAAAAGCACAGAGAAGATCTAGACAATTTAAGGAAATCATCTGGGCAGCCTTTAAACACGAGTCAAAGCTTTGCTCGCTAATCTCTGCAACCGAGGGGCGATTAGTGCTTGTGCTACTGTGCACAAAACCAAGACATGACAGGTTAAAAACCAAACCTGTGACGCGCTGCCCACTATGCTCAGATGGAAGCCTCCGTATATTAACAGGCATAACCACTATCTAACTTTAAGAACAGGTAAACCTTAAATGCTTGGCTCTGGCAGTCCCTGTGGCGATCGCCAGGATTTTAGTGATTGTCATCGCTTAAAGTCATCGATTAAGGTGGTCAATCACCCATAGCAACAGAAAAAATCTAACAGCACTTTTCCATGAAGCGGTGTAACAATATTAAAATAAGCCAAAGTTCACAAACAAGCGATGGAATTCCATGACCGACGTTCCTGTCTCTCGAATTCGTAATTTTTCAATTATTGCCCACATCGACCACGGCAAATCGACCCTTGCGGATCGGATGTTGCAGGACACCCAGACCGTTGCGGTGCGGGATATGAAGGCGCAATATTTAGACAATATGGAATTGGAGCGGGAACGGGGTATTACGATCAAGCTCCAGGCAGCCAGGATGAACTACACGACCAAGGCTGGGGAGAAGTATATTCTGAATCTCATTGATACGCCGGGACATGTGGATTTTTCCTATGAAGTCTCGCGATCGCTAGCCGCTTGTGAAGGCGCATTACTCGTCGTCGATGCCTCCCAAGGGGTGGAAGCCCAGACCCTCGCCAATGTTTACCTTGCTTTAGACAATAACCTCGAAATTATTCCCGTCCTCAACAAAATCGATTTACCAGGGGCAGAACCGGAGCGCGTCGCCGAGGAGATCGAGGAAGTTGTCGGTTTAGACTGCACAGGAATTATTCATGCCTCCGCAAAACAGGGACTAGGAATTGCAGATATTCTCGAATCGATTGTCGAAAAAGTCCCCCCTCCAGCAGACACGGTGGATCAACCCCTAAGGGCATTAATTTTTGACAGCTATTACGATGCCTATCGTGGCGTAATCGTCTACTTCCGGGTGATGGACGGGGAAGTAAAAAGGGGCGATAAGGTTTATCTGATGGCATCTGGTAAGGAATATCAGATTGATGAACTGGGTGTGTTAGCACCGAATGAAGTCCATGTGGATTCTCTCCATGCGGGGGAAGTGGGGTATTTTGCGGCGGCGATTAAATCCGTTGGGGATGCCCGTGTTGGCGATACGATTACCTCTGCGGTGAATAAAGCGCCGGAACCCTTGCCCGGTTATACGGAAGCGAAACCGATGGTCTTCTGTGGGCTGTTCCCGACGGATGCGGATCAATATCCTGATTTGCGGGATGCTCTGGATAAGTTGAAGCTGAATGATGCGGCTTTATCCTTTGAACCGGAAACTTCGAGTGCGATGGGTTTTGGTTTTCGTTGTGGCTTCTTAGGTCTGTTGCATTTGGAGATTGTGCAGGAGCGTCTGGAGCGGGAATATGATCTGGATCTGATTACAACGGCTCCCTCGGTAGTTTATCGGGTAACGACGACGGATGGTCAGGTGTTGGAGATTGATAATCCGAGTCAACTGCCAGAACCGCAGAAACGCGAAATGATTGAGGAGCCTTATATTAAGGTCGATATTATTACGCCGGAGGAGTTTGTCGGGACGATCATGGATCTGTGTCAGACGCGTCGTGGGGTATTCAAGGACATGAAGTATTTCACGGAAAGTCGCACGAATATTATCTATGAGTTGCCTTTGGCGGAGGTGGTGACTGACTTTTTTGATCAGTTGAAATCACGGACGCGGGGCTATGCCAGTATGGAGTACACACTGATCGGTTATCGCCGTGGGGATCTGGTGCGCTTAGATCTGATGGTGAATAAGGATATGGTGGATTCTTTGGCGATGATCATTCACCGGGATAAGGCTTACCATGTGGGTCGGGCGATGGCGGAGAAGTTGAAGGAGTTAATTCCGCGCCATCAGTTTAAGATTCCGATTCAGGCGGCGATCGGGGCGAAGATTATCGCCAGTGAGCACATTCCGGCGTTGCGTAAGGACGTTTTGGCGAAGTGTTATGGTGGTGATATTTCGCGGAAGAAAAAGCTCTTGCAGAAGCAGGCGAAGGGTAAGAAACGGATGAAGGCGATCGGGACGGTTGATGTGCCCCAGGAGGCTTTCATGGCGGTGCTAAAGCTGGATTAGTGATTTTTCATTAATCAATTCGTTAATCGATATTTAGATGCTTTTTAGGAGAAAGATAGGGGAGTGGCGATCGCCCTCCTCTTTTTTGCACACAGATGCCATGCTCCCCAACACAACCAAGAACACAGATCCCAGGACAGATCTGTTAAAGTAGTGGGACGATCTACAAATGTAAAGATTTATGTCCGACTGGCTAGAGCATAGTGTACAGATAGAAGTAAATGCCCCCATGCAGCTCGTTTGGGGTCTGTGGTCGGATCTAGAACAAATGCCAAAATGGATGAAGTGGATCGAATCGGTGGAGATACTCAAGGAAAATCCTGAATTATCCCGTTGGCAACTGACCAGTGGTGCGTTTGCCTTTAGTTGGCTCTCCAAAACCCTCAAGGTCGTGCCCGGACAAATTATCCAATGGGAATCGATCGATGGTCTCCCGAATCGCGGTGCAGTGCGCTTTTACGATCGCCACAACAGCAGCATTGTGCGTCTCAGTATCGCCTATGCCATCCCTGGAGTCTTGGGTCAGGTGATGGATAATCTCTTTTTAGGGAAAGTCGTCGAGTCCACGATCGCCGCCGATTTAGAACGCTTCCGTGAATACATCGACAATGTACAGCGGGAACAACAGGAGGCGATCGCCACGCCCCCAGACCATTCCAAATAAACATCAAATCAAATATCCCAACAAAAAAAATTCCCCGACATCACTGCCGAGGATCATCAGAATTTGGTGATCAAAATAGACTAAGAAAGACTAGTTTTTCTTGCCCAGAACT
>JBIKYI010000454.1:0-3292 GCA_044355355.1 Limnothrix sp.
GGAATGGGTCTAGTCTAATTTTTTTTGGCTGCCATTTTGCTAGAAAAGATACGGTACTAGTACCTGATTAATGGGAGGTTAAGACTAAAATTATTAAGCACTGTATCGCTTAGGTCTGAGTTATTTCCCCCCAAAATGGCATTTTCTATCCCAGTTGAATACCGTAGTTTCCTGCCGCGTTTTTATCGGCTATCCATGATCGGCATATTGTCTAATATGATGATTCCCCTCGCCAGCTTAGTTGATGCGGCATTTCTCGGACATCTGGAGAATATCGACTATCTGGCTGGTGTGATTTTAGGGGGGATTCTTTTTGACTATCTCTATCGAATTTTAAAATTTCTGCGCAGTACGACGAATTCCTTGACGGCTAATGCTGCGGGGAAAAATGATCCTGCGGCTGTGTTGGCAGCAATTTTGCAGTGTGGTTTGGTGGCGCTGGCGATCGCCGGGGGGATGTTGTTATTGCAATACCCCCTCCATAAATTCGGTTTTGCCCTACTGTCGGGTTCTACGGATATCGAAGCAGCTGGTTTGGATTATTTTAATGCCCGTATCTGGGGCGCTCCCGCTGTGCTACTGAACTTTGTGCTGCTCGGTTCCTTTCTGGGGCGCGAGATGAATTGGCTCGTTTTACTCATCTCATTTGTGGGGAATGGCTCCAATGTGCTGCTCGATTACCTCATGATTTCCCGCTGGGGTTGGGAAAGTATGGGGGCTGGACTTGCAACAGCAATTAGTCAGTATTTGGCATTAGGGGTTGGTTTGGTGGCGATCGCCTGCACCACCGAATGGCAATTTCTCGGAGCCGCTTGGCAAAAGGTCAAAGAAAAAGATGGCTTTACCTCGACGATGACGCTGAAAGGTAATTTACTGATGCGTTACTTCATTTTGATTTCCGCCTACTCGATTTTCACCAATTTAAGTGCTTCTTTTGGCACAGAGACATTGGCAGAAAATGGTTTGCTTTTACAGATTGCCCTCCTGAGTCAATTTACAGTGCAGGGCATTGGCATGACTGCCCAAACGTTAATCGGCAATTTTAAAGGCAAGGGAGAAACCCAGCAAATTTTGTCGGTACTCAAATTAGCCCTAGGCTCCGGTCTTATCATTTCCCTGGGATTTGCCCTGGTGACAGTGTTTTGCCCCCATCTGATTTTCCAGATCCTCACCAATCACCAAGATGTTACCCAGGCGATGGGACAGTCTGCCACTTGGCTTGTACCGTTACTGAGCTTGACGGCGGCGGTCTTTATGTTGGAGAGCTATTTTACAGGGGTTAAAGATGGGGCAACCCTGCGTAATGGTTCGATCTTGAGCTTTTGTGTGGGGTTCTTCCCCTTAGTTTGTCTTGCCATTCATCGACACAGTGGTGATTTATTATGGGGGGCACTCACGGCTTATATGGGTGTGATGTTGGTGTTTTTGACTTATCAACTAATTAATCAGCATGGAGCTTTGTTATTCGGGGATGGACGGTCTGGGGAGCAGTCTCCCAGAATTCGGCGATCGCCTACTGAGAAACAGGCATCATCATGAACTAATCATCGTGAGCGGAGGGGTGAGAGGTAGGGTAATCCGCATCGAATCATGACGGCGATCGCCTACCTGCCTTCAGGCAAGCATCCGGCACAATGGGGATCAAACCTAGAGATTTTTCCAAAGTACGACCTATGGCAGTCCTCGAAAAAGGCAACATTTCAATCCATACCGAGAATATTTTCCCAATTATCAAGAAATCTCTCTACACAGACCACGAGATCTTCTTGCGGGAACTCATTTCCAACGCGGTTGATGCCATTAGTAAACGCAAAATGGCGAAACTATCCGGGGAGAGCAGCACAGAAGTCCCCGATGGCGAAATTGTCCTCCATGTCGATAAGGAGAAAAAGACCCTCTCCATCACCGATAACGGCATCGGCATGACCGTTGAGGAAGTTAAAAAATATATTAACCAGGTCGCCTTTTCCAGCGCCGAAGAATTTATCGAAAAGTATGGCAGTGATGCCGATGCCCTGATCGGTCACTTCGGTTTGGGTTTCTACTCCGCTTTCATGGTGGCAACCCAGGTCGAGATCGATACCCTCTCCTGCAAAGATGGTTCAGAAGCAGTGCACTGGAGTTGTGACGGTTCCCCGGAATTTGAACTGAGTGCCAGCGAGAAAACCACCATTGGTACGACCATCACCCTCACCATGATGGATGAGGAAACGGAATACCTCGAACCTGCGCGGATTCGTCAGTTGGTGAAAACCTATTCTGACTTTATGCCCGTGGCGATTCGCTTTGAAGGGGAGCAGATCAATAAGCAACGTGCCATCTGGAAGGAATCCCCCCAAAACCTGACCGATGAGGACTACCTAGAGTTTTATCGTTATCTCTATCCGTTCCAAGAAGAGCCGTTGCTCTGGGTACATCTGAATACGGATTATCCTTTTGTTTTAAATGGCATTCTCTATTTCCCCAAGCTCCGTCCCGATGTGGATGTAACGAAGGGACAAATTAAACTTTTCTGTAATCAGGTTTTTGTCAGTGACCATTGCGAAGAAGTGATCCCGGAATTTTTGATGCCGCTGCGGGGTGTGGTGGATAGCACGGATATTCCCCTCAACGTTTCCCGGAGCGCCCTAACCAATCACCGCACTGTCCGCCGAATTTCTGATTACATCGCCAAGAAGGTGGGCGATCGCCTGAAGTCCCTCTACAGCGAAGACTATGCCAGCTATGTCAAGGGTTGGGAAGATATTGGCACTTTCGTCAAATATGGCAGTATCCGCGACGAAAAATTCAAGGCACAGGTAGAGGACATTTTGATCTACCGTACCACCTATCAGCCTGAGACTCCGGCGGAAACTCCCGATGTGCAAGTCCAGAGCGAAGAAGGGGATGCCTGGGAAGATGTGGCAAAGGACGGCAAAATCGCCACTGCTCCCTACACCACCCTCAAGGACTACCTCGCCCGTAACAAAGAAAAGCACGAAAATCGCGTCTTCTATTGCACCGATGTCAGCACCCAAGCCACCTACATCGAACTCTACAAGAGCCAAGGTTTGGAAGTGCTCTATATGGATTCGTTTATTGACACCAACTACTTTATTCCCTTCCTTGAACAGGAATTTAGTGATGTCAAATTCTCCCGTGTGGATTCCGAGCTAGACGAAAGTTTGGTCGAGCAGGATAAGGCAAGTGAAATCGTTGATCCCACTACCAACAAAACCCGTGCCGAGGTGATTAAAGAGGTGTTCGAGAAGGCGATCGCCAAATCCAGAGTCAACATCAAAACCCAATCCCT
>JBIKYI010000255.1:0-5050 GCA_044355355.1 Limnothrix sp.
GAAGCCATGCGCCGCTTCCAGGAGATAACCGCCATGATGCAACAAAGCGCCATGCAGTTCCCTGAAGATCACGTGTTAATGATCAACACCGCTCACCCGCTGATCGAAAACATCTATCAACTCAGCCAAGGGGCGATCGTCCAAGCCGACGGCACATCTTCCAACCAATCCACCGTAGATATGCTTTGTCAACATGTTTATGACCTGGCACTCATCGCCCAGAAAGGCTTTGACGCGGATGGCATGAAGGCTTTCGTCGAGCGTTCTAACCAAGTGTTGACTCGTCTTAGTGAGAAGTAAGAAGTAAAGCAGGAAAAAGGAAGAATTTCTTTGAAGAGTTCTTCTTTTCGCATCCTTTTTTTACACCTCAAAATCTATCTCAAATCTTTTCTAAAATCGGGGAGTGTCTAGAGCGCTCCCTTTTTTTGTGCAATTAATTCGTAGGATAGATGTGTGTACTGAATGCGTGTACTGAATTGATGCGCTGAACTTACGGGATTGATAGAAAAAGCCTCTTGATGTTGAGCAGGGGAAATGAAGAAACATCAAAAAATATTGCTTTATATCAGCATTTTGTGATGTTTTTTCCTGGTAATAGGAGCAAATACTTACGTCTAAAACCGCAATTGTTTACTTTTATTGTTTATCAACCAAGAGGGACTTTTCCTTTGGGAGAATGCCGGGATAGAACGTTTTTTTATAATCTAGCCCATAATCTAGAAGGGAGTATATATACCCATGAAATTAGCCTATTGGATGTATGCTGGACCTGCCCACATTGGCACATTACGAATTGCTAGCTCCTTTAAGAATGTCCACGCGATTATGCATGCTCCCTTAGGTGATGACTATTTCAACGTGATGCGTTCGATGTTGGAGCGGGAAAGGGATTTTACGCCTGTGACCGCGAGTATTGTGGATCGTAACGTCCTTGCGCGGGGTTCCCAGGAAAAGGTGGTTGATAATATTGTCCGTAAGGATCGCGAAGAGAGTCCTGATTTGATCGTGCTGACCCCCACCTGTACGTCGAGTATTTTGCAGGAAGATCTGGAGAATTTTGTCAATCGTGCCCAACTCGATGCGAAGGGCGATGTGATTCTCGCGGATGTGAATCATTACCGGGTCAATGAACTCCAGGCGGGCGATCGCACCCTGCAACAAATTGTGCAATATTACATTGCCAAAGCCAGAAAACAAGAGAATTTAGACACCGAAAAAACTGCCAATCCATCCGTCAATATTATTGGGACTTCTACCCTAGGTTTCCACAATAACCACGACATTCGGGAACTGAAAAAATTGATGGCGGATCTGGGCATCGAGGTCAATCTTGTCATTCCTGATAAAGCCTCTGTCCATGATCTTCGGAAGTTACCGAAGGCTTGGTTTAACTTCGTTCCCTACCGCGAATTGGGTCATTTGACGGCGCAATATCTAGAGACAGAATTTGGTACACCCTACGTTGATATTACGCCGATGGGGGTAGTGGAAACTGCCCGTTGTATTCGCAAAATTCAGCAGGTTGTTAATGCCCAGGGTGCGGCAGTTGATTATGAAGACTTTATCAATGAACAGACCCTTTATGTGTCTCAGGCGGCATGGTTTAGTCGTTCTATTGACTGTCAGAATTTAACGGGGAAAAAAGCCATTGTGTTCGGGGATAATACCCATGCGGCGGCAATGACAAAAATCCTCGCAAGGGAAATGGGTATCCATGTGGTGATGGCAGGTACTTACTGTAAGTATGATGCGGATTGGTTCCGTCAAGAGGTCAGTGAATATTGTGACGATATTCTGATTAGTGAAGACCATGGGGAAATTGCCGATGCGATCGCCCGTTTGGAGCCTGCCGCAATTTTTGGAACCCAGATGGAGCGCCATGTTGGTAAGCGTTTAAATATTCCCTGCGGTGTGATTGCTGCACCCATTCATATCCAGAATTTCCCCATTGGTTACCGTCCATTCCTCGGTTATGAAGGCACAAATCAACTGGCAGATTTGGTCTATAATTCCTTCACTTTGGGCATGGAAGATCACCTCCTAGAAATTTTTGGAGGACATGACACGAAGGAAGTTATTACTAACACAATTTCTGGTGGTACTAACTTGAACTGGACTAAGGAAGCCCAGGGACAACTGAATAAAGTGCCTGGATTTGTACGGGCAAAAGTGAAGCGCAACACAGAAAAGTTTGCCAGAGAAAATGGCATCACTGAAATTTCCCTGGAAACGTTATATAACGCGAAGGAAGCTGTCGGTGCTTAGATAATCCTGTTTAGATGATAGGCAGAAATTAGATAAATGTAGGGGGGAAGAGCAAGTTAGCATCTATTCCTTCCTACATTTTAATTTGTGGCTTTTTGCGAATATCCTACTCGCAACTGTCTTCAAACTATTTTAAAATTAAATCCGTGCCAAAATTATGCCGATAATTGAGGTGATAAATCATGGATCAAGCAACTATTACTTTACTTTGGCAACGCCTTGAAACTTGGCTGGGTATTCATGCGCCCGATATCCTCACCGATCTGCAACCGGGAGCAACAGAAGCAGAAATTCAGCAGACAGAAGCGATTTTAGGCGTTCAATTTCCTGAGGATTTTAAAGCCGTTTATCGCTGTCATAATGGACAGGGTAATGCCGGAGACTGGTTATTGGACGGACGGGAATTTCTATCCTTAGAACGCATTCAGGAAGAATGGCAAGTCTGGAAAGAATTACTTGATTGCGGTGATTTTGATGACAGCATTGGCGAACCGACTAAAGGCATTCGAACAGATTGGTGGCACGCTAAATGGATTCCAGTGACCTACGATGGTGCGGGGAATCATGACTGTTTAGATCTTGCTCCTGCCGAAGGGGGAACGATGGGACAAATTATTGAATTTTGGCATGATGATCCCTATCGCAAAGTGCTCGCGGAAAGTTATGGCACATGGTTTACTGCCTTTGTACTGGCTTGTGAATCTGGTCAATATGTTTATTCTGAAGAATATGGCGGGATTGTGGATCGAGATGATCTATGATAAGCACCTAAAATGCAGCATAAAATATGCAGAGAATCGGCAAAAGAATCAATCTTGAAAAGAAAAAAAGATCGTAAATTTACTCTTTGTTTATTTTTTTAATCTTGCATTTTTTAAGCTTGCAATTAAACAATGGCGATCGCCACGAAGAAAACACTCATAAAAAATAATCAAAAGAGAATCACAAGATCAATTCACTGAGTGTAACTGTGGTGTAGAGTAGAGACTTTGCATCATTGAATCATTTAAAGTTAATTTGTCCATCCGCTAATCTGCGATCGCCATGCTGAAAGTTGTCTTCTTTGGTACACCCCAATTTGCTGTTCCCCATCTAGAAGCGTTAATCAATCACCCAGAATTCGAGGTTTTGGGGGTGGTAACGCAGCCCGATAAACGTCGGGGACGGGGCAATAGTGTAATTCCTTCTGCGGTAAAACAGGTGGCGATCGCCCATAATCTTCCCGTGTGGCAACCGAAACGAATTAAAAAAAATGCAAAAACTTTAGCCGATTTAGAGAGCTTAAAAGCGGATATTTTTGCAGTAGTCGCCTATGGACAAATTCTATCAACACAAATTTTAGAAATGCCCCGTTTAGGTTGTGTCAATGGACATGGTTCTTTGCTGCCAAAATATCGCGGTGCTGCCCCAATTCAGTGGAGTATTGTGAATGGTGAAGTCGTCACAGGAATGACCACCATGCTAATGGATGAAGGCATGGATGCGGGGGCAATGTTGCTCAAATCAGAAACGCCAATTGATCCTTGGTTAAATGCCCATGATCTCGCGATTCAGCTAGCAGCATCTGGGGCGAATTTATTGATTGAAACTTTACTCAAACTTGATCGCCATGAGGTAACACCAATCCCTCAGGATCCAGATTTAGCAAGCTATGCTCCCTTAATTCAAAAGGAAGATTTTAGTTTAGACTGGCAGCAATCGGCGATCGCCATTCACAACAAAGTGCGTGGTTTTTATCCCAGTTGTGCCACGACCTTCCGAGATAAACCATTGAAAATATTAGAAACTATTCCCATTGCTCCCGATTATTTTGTGCATTATCCCCCAGAATTCGAGTCCCTCAAAACCTTACAAATCCAAGAAGGAAATATTGGAGAAGTGGTGGCGATCGCCAAAAAATTCGGAGCCATTATTCAAACGGGCAAGGGATTTTTATTCCTCAAACAGGTACAACCCACAGGCAAAAAAGTGCAATCCGGTTGGGATTTTGTGAATGGCATGCGCCTAGAAATAGGAGAAAAATTGGGTTGATAATCTAATTTTTCACTTAATTAGTAACAGCCAAACAAACTCATTTTTAATTGTCTGATTCTTTGTCCAATTTCAATACATTGGCTGTTGATTGTGGTGGCGTATTGAGCGAACAAAAACAATCCTCTTGAGCAAGCCAGCGTGAACCCACTTGGTGTAATGCCGCCATCACGGGCTGAATTTCCCTGCCTTTCGCCGTCAGACTGTACTCCACCCGGGGCGGAATTTCCGCATAGATGCGCCGCTCCACCAGCCCCTCACCCTCCAATTCCCGCAGGCGCACCATCAAGGTTTTCGTGCTAATACCCGGTAGCGCCTTTAATAACTCATTCGTCCGGCGATCGCCCCCAAACAATTCCCGCAGCAGCAAAATCGACCATTTATTTCCCAACAAATCCACCACAAACTGAATCGGACAGTGGAAACCGACATCACCGCAAGGATTTTCTTGATTTTCTTCGGAATTAAGTAAAGAAAACATAAGCAAGTCAAACTTTAATATTTCTTCAGAATCGCCGCAATCCCAATAGAGGAGGCATTTTTTTACCTGAAGTAACTATAGGATAACCCAAGAAACCATCTTGAAACTAAAAGCTATTTCAGAAAAGATAAGTTCCAGCAGAATTTCAAAAATACATCGCCAATTCAAGTATGAAGTGCAACAGCTAGGGTCTTTCTGAAGAGGGACTCATAAGGATATTCTGATGTTAAGTAAAACAATAAGAAATCCCTATGAGTTACACCCATTTTAGCA